>JBJONJ010000533.1:0-5889 GCA_046051905.1 Verrucomicrobiota bacterium | reverse complement strand
ACCTTGTGATGGCTCAGGAGATCATGGGTTTGCGGTTGATTTCTCTTCATAACCTGCATTTCTACGCGTCCCTCACGTCCAGGGCACGTCAAGCGATCGAACAGGGTTGTTTCGCCGAGTTCAGGGCGGAGGTGGTCGCCCGCTACAAAAACACTCCCTCCCCCGAATCATGATTTCTCAGCTTTCTCACGCCATCATCCTGGCACAGGCCCCTGGTGGCGCAGCTCCCGCTCCTGGCGGCATCTTCGGCAGCCCGCTCACGATGTTCGTCATCATGATCGTGATGATGTATTTCATCGCCATCCGTCCGCAGCAGAAGCGCATGAAGGAGCACCAGGCCCTCGTCGCCAGTGCGAAGGTGGGTGACCACGTCGTCATGGAGTGCGGCGTGCATGGCATCATCACCAGCATGAAGGAGCGCACCGTGATGGTGAAGATCGCCGACAACGTGAAAGTCGAATACGAGCGCGTGAAGATCGCCGCCGTCTCCAAGAAATCCGATGTCGTCGAGGCCTAGTTTGCCTGATCGCCTCGACTCCCTGCCCATTCCAGCCTTTTCCCAACCATGAACGCCTACGCCACCTTCCTTATCGGAGCCACGATCCTGCTGCTGCTGCTCATTTATGTCGGCACCGCGGTCCACAAGACCAAGCGCCTCGTCGGCACGCTGCTCATCGCCCTCACCGCAGCGTCCTCGATCCTCACGATTCAAAGCGTGGGCATCCCGCTAGGCATCGACCTCCAAGGCGGCAGCGAGTTCATCGTCGAACTCCAGCCTGGAAAGTCCGATGACGGCACCGCCAAGCCCGTGACGGCCGCCTCGGTGCAACAGGCGATCGGCATCCTCGAAAAGCGTCTGAACCCAGACAGCACCAAGGACCTCACGATGCAGCCGCAGGGAGAGACCCGCATCGTCATCCAGATGCCTGGTGTGAAGCCCGAGGAGATCGACGGCATCCGCCAGAAGATCCAGCAGGTGGCGCACCTCGAGTTTCGCATGGTACATCCCGACTCCGGCTACCAGGAGAAGGAAGACGAGCTGAAGGCCAGTAAGGCCAGCGGAGTGCGTGATCCTTCCTTCGAACTTCTTACGCAGAAGCCCCGCAAGGACAAGATGGGCAAGGAAATCGCTCAGCCTGACCTCGTCGTGAAGCGCCGCGCTGAATTCGAAGGCAAGCATGTTGATCGTGCCGGAGCCACCTTCGACGCCGAAGGCTGGACGGTACTGCTCAAGATGAACAGTGAGGGCACCAAGCTCTTCGACGCCACCGCTGAGTTCAACCAAGGCCGCCGCATGGCCATCATCGTGGACGGTGTGGTCATCTCCGCCCCCGTGCTGCGTGAGAAGCGTTACAACGGCAATGCCAGCATCACCGGTGACTTTGACCAGGAGGAGGCCTTCACACTCGCCACGCTGCTGAACAACCCGCTGGAAAACCCGATGCGCATCCAATCCGAGAGCACCGTGTCTTCCGCCTACGGCCAGTCTTCCATCGACCAGGGCAAGTGGGTGGGCATCGCCGCTCTCGCGCTCACCACGCTCTTCATGGTCTTCATCTACCGCCTCGCCGGTCTCGTGGCCATCATCGGCCTCGTGGTGAACATGTGCATCCTCTTCGGCGCCCTTTCATTGTTCCAGTTCACGCTCACCATGCCGGGAATCGCCGGTCTCGTGCTCACCATCGGCATGGCGGTCGATGCGAACGTGCTCATTTATGAGCGCTTGCGTGAGGAAATGGAGGCCGGCAAGACCCTCGCCGGGGCCCTTGAATCCGCTTACGACAAGGCCTTCAGCGCCATCTTTGACTCGAACATCACCACGCTCATCTCCGCTGTCATCCTCTTCGCCATCTCCGGCGGCCTTGTGAAGGGTTTCGCGGTCACGTTGATGATCGGTCTGCTCTCCTCGATGATCGGCGCCCTCATCGTCACCCGCGTGATCTTCATGTGGGTGGTGGACAAGAATCTCCTCCACAAAATTCACACCACCCGCATCATCCCTGACAAGGTCTTCGACATCCTCGGCAAGGCCCCCACGTTCATCATTGCCTCCCTTGTCGTCACCGCCATTTCCTTCGCCACCCTGGCGGTGCAAGGCAAAGCCGGTCTCGGCATCGACTTCCGTGGCGGTGGTCGTGTGGATGTGGTGCTCGCCCCAGGCAAGAACCTTGCCGACACCGACTTCGACGCATTGATCAAGCCGCTCAAGCAGGCTGATGGCAAACCGATCGGCACCTACTACACCCAGCGCAAGGCTGATCCGGCCACCGGAGCCACGAACATCTCCATCCGCTGCGAGGAAGCCAGCGGACCGGTCATCGACAACGCCATCAAAGCTAAGTGGGTCAAGGACGGCACG
The DNA here is from genome assembly GCA_046051905.1 of Verrucomicrobiota bacterium. Taxonomy (GTDB): domain Bacteria; phylum Verrucomicrobiota; class Verrucomicrobiia; order Verrucomicrobiales; family Verrucomicrobiaceae; genus Prosthecobacter. The sequence goes on along the minus strand of JBJONJ010000533.1, from coordinate 3,530 downwards.
GCCACGGGCACCAGCGTCGCCACCGTCGGCGCGGTCATCGGTGACGAGGCCATGTACTCCTCCCTCTGGGCCATGGCCCTCGCCCTCGTGGCGATCTTTGTTTACCTCATGTTCCGCTTCGAGTTCGCCTTCGCTCTCGGTGCCAGCATCGCCCTCTTCCATGACGTGCTGATGGTGCCGGGCCTGTGCGTGCTCTTTGGCCAGGAACTCAGCATCATCCACGTCGGTGCCTTGCTGACCATCGCCGGTTACTCGATCAATGACACCATCGTTGTCTTCGACCGTATCCGTGAGGAGATTCAGCGTGGCGTCGGCGGTTCGCTTCGTGAAACCATGAACGAGGCGATCTGCAAGACCCTTTCCCGCACGCTCCTCACCGGCCCCACGGCCCTCGCCCCGATGATTGTGCTGCTCTTCCTCGGCAACCCGGCCATGCTCGAGTTCGCCATGCCGATCACCATCGGCGTGCTGCTCGGCACTTACTCCTCCATCTTCATCGCCTCCCCGCTCGTGCTGTGGTATGCGAAGAAAACAGGCACCAGCCTGAAGCGCCAGGTGCTCGACGCCCAGATCGAGCAGATGAAGGCCCAGCAGGCCATCGCCGCCGCCCAAGCCGCCGGCGCGAAGCTGTAATAAAGCCTTCTCCGAGGTTTTCCCACATCCGACAGATCGGTCTGATCTGTCGGATGTTTTGTTTTCAGGGCTTTCCACGTCAAAGCCTCACGGCTCACGGCACAAAAAAGCCCGGGCATCGCTGCTCGGGCTTTTTTGAATCAAACGGGGTTTCGATATCAGGCGAGCATCTCGCTGAGAATGCGGCCGCCGTTCACGATGTCGATCGGACGGGCACCATCGGACATGATGCGCTTCTCCGCATTGATACCGAGGAGGCGGTACATGGTCTTGGCGAGGTCCTCTGGACCCACAGCGTCGCGATCAGGTTCGCCGCCGAGGGCGTCGGAGGCACCGTGGATGTAGCCTTCCTTGACGCCGCCGCCAGCCATGGCCACGGAGAAGACGCGGGGCCAGTGGTCACGGCCGTTGGTGCCGTTGATCTTCGGCGTGCGGCCGAACTCGGAACTGACCATCACCAGCGTGCGCTTCAGCATGCCGCGCTCGTCGAGATCGCGGATGAGACGGGCGAAGGCCTGGTCGAAGTTCGGAGCCTGACCGTCGAAGGCGCTCTTGATGTTGCTGTGGTGGTCCCAGCCGCCATAGGTGACAGAAACCATGCGCACGCCGGACTCGACGAGACGGCGGGCGAGCAAGAAGCGCTGGCCGGCGGTGTTGCGGCCGTATTCGTCACGAAGCTTGTCGGACTCTTTGGTCAGGTCGAAGGCTTCGCGGGCCTTGGCGCTGCTGATGAGGCCGTAGGCGGCCTGGTAGAAGCTGTCCATGGAGGCGATGGCGTCGGATTTTTCGGCGGATTTGAAGTGCTCGTCCACGGCTCCGAGGAGGTTGCGGCGGCGGTCAAAGCGCTTTTCATCGACTTCTTTCGGCGTGAGCAGGTCGCGGACGGTGAAGCCTTTGTCGGCGGGATCGCTGCCGAGGGCAAAGGGGCCGAAGGCGCTGCTCATGTAGCCGGTGCCCTGTTCGGGGGCGATGACGTTGGGCACGACGACATAGGGCGGGAGGTTGTTCCGGCTGCCCTGCTCGTGGGAGATGATGGAGCCAAAGCTAGGGAACTTGATCGCCGGGCTGGGGCGGTAGCCGGTAAACATGTTGTGCGTGCCGCGTTCGTGGGCGGCCTCGCCATGCGTCATGCTGCGGATGACGCTGAGCTTATGCATGATCTTGGAGATGTGCTGGAACTTCTCGCCGACGTATTCCCCAGGGATGCTGGTCTTGATGGGGGTGTAGGGGCCGCGGTATTCCGGAGATGCAAAGGGCTTCGGATCCCAGGATTCGTGCTGGGCCATGCCGCCGGGAAGGTAGATATGAATGACCGAGTCCGCGATGGGCTTGAAGGTTTCAACTTCGGGCATCACAGGGGCGGCCTGAAGGCGGAGGAGATCGGGCAGGGTGAGTCCGAGGCTTCCAGCCATGCCGACATAGAGGAAGTCGCGGCGGCTCACGCCAGCGCGGAGATCAAGGTGGTTGCCTTGGCAGTTGGGGTGCATTTTCATGGGGTGCGGAGGGTGGTATTTTTGAAAAAATCGCGATGTTGGACCTATAAACTACGCCAGACCATCGCAATTATTGCATGATCATCGCATTTTTCGCCAGATGATGGCATGCCGTGCGGGAAATTCCAGCTCAACTGTCCTGCCAGCCCTGGCGAACAATCTCAGAAATCCATACCTGTTTGGGGGAGGCTGAATTGAAGGGGTATTTCAGCTTCAAAATGAGCGGCAGGGCGGCTCCGTTGGATTGTTTGAGCCAGAATTCGATTTGGTGGGCGATGGCATGTTCACGCTCAATGTAACCCATGATGACAGGGGCACCCGCTTCGGAGACACAACGCAGTTCCAAGCACTTCACCAGCCGCGGGTTGCCGAACTGGTGTTCGTAGAAAAAGCCATCGGAAACCATGACGCGCATGGTGACGGGCAAAACGGGCTTTTCCTCCATGAGTTGGCTCCAGCCCAGGTCACCCGCCCCGACAAAGGCCGCCCAGTCCACCCGTGGGCCCTTGGGGGTCTTTTCGACCAGCGCCGTCCGCCGTCCGCCGCCCTCCATCACCACCGTGTGCTCAAAGAAACCAGCGGGCGCTTCCTTGGAATCGATGATGTTTTCATGCAACACGGGGCCGTCGGCGTTTTTGGCGTAAAAGGCTGCCATGCGTTCCTTCAGGCCGTTGACGGGGCGTGACCAGGAGAGGCGTTGTTTCCAGTCCGGCGCGGCGAGAAACTTCCGCAAGGCCTCGGCCGAGAGGGCCATGTCCATCGTGAGCTGGCTGGAAGCAGCACCTGTCGGAGCAGCGGCCGTGGCGGTGACATTGGTAAAATCTTGTTTGCCAATGGCTTTGAAGACTAGGCCGCCGTCCGGGACGGGTGAGAGTTCCGGGTCTTCTTCGATGATGGCTGGCTGGCCTGCTTCAGGCTCGCTGAGTGCCATGCCGACTGAATGTCCACCCTGTCCGGCGGTCAGGGCGCGGATCAGCAGGGCGAGAACGACACATCCCACGACCAGGCTGGCACCCACGATCAGCCGCTTGCGGAACTCTTTGATCTCTGGGTCCATGCGCATGCGTTCAAACGCGTCACCCGGCAGCAACTGAGGCTCGTGGGAGGGCACGAAATTCAGCGTGCGCGCAAGTGAACCCGCGGGCTGGGGTGATTCCCCCGGGTGGGCTGCAGTTTCCGGAACGGCATCCGTTCCTCCTTGCCGAGCAGCGCCAGTCTTTTCAACTGGCAGCGGCGAAGAGGCTGGAGGCCTTGTCTCGTCGCCGGGTTCTGGCGCGGTGGCCGTCACGCCGCGTGAAGGAATGCTTAACGGCGTGTCCGCAGGGGGGGGCGGCATGCCGCCCCCCATCAGCAGGGCGCGGCGCTTGGCTTTTTGATTCTTTTCCGCCAGCTGAAGCATGAGCA
>JBJONJ010000532.1:0-4516 GCA_046051905.1 Verrucomicrobiota bacterium | reverse complement strand
CACGACAGTGCCCTTCTGGGCTTCGATGTCGAGAGGGCCGGGGAGATAGTCGATCACAGCGTCGATCAGATACTGCACGCCCTTGTTTTTGAAGGCGGAGCCACCAGCCATCGGGATGATCTTGTTAGCGATCACGGCACGTCGGAGGCCAGCCTTAAGTTCCTTCGGGCCGATGGGCTGCTCTTCGAGGAACATCATACCCAGTTCGTCGTCGGCGCTGCAGACAGCGTCCAGAAGCTCAGAATAGGCGGTCTTGCCCTTCTCGACTTCAGCACCTTCGAGGTCACGAACGGTATACTTGGAGCCAAATTTTTCGTCATCCGAATAGATGATAGCCTTTTGGTTCACCACGTCGATCTGGCCGATGAGGTTGTCTTCGGCACCGATGGGGATGAGGATCGGATAAGCGGGCGCACCGAGCTTCTTGCGCACGTCTTCAACCACGTTGTCGAAGTTGGCACCCGTGCGGTCCATCTTGTTGACGAAAGCGATGCGGGGCACGCGATACTTTTCAGCCTGGCGATAAACCGTCTCGGACTGGGGCTGCACGCCGGCAACACCGCAGAGCACGAAGATCGCACCGTCAAGCACGCGCAGGGAGCGCTCCACCTCGGCGGTGAAATCCACGTGGCCGGGGGTGTCGATGATGTTCACGCGGATGTCTTCCAGTTCGCGGGACTTGTAGATGCCAGCTTCCTTGAGCTGCTTCCACTTTGCCGTCACGGCAGCGGAGGTGATTGTGATACCGCGCTCCTTTTCCTGCTCCATCCAGTCGGTCGTGGCCGCGCCATCATGCACCTCACCGATCTTGTGGATCATGCCGGTGTAGAAAAGGATACGCTCGGTCAGGGTCGTCTTGCCCGCGTCAATGTGGGCGCAAATCCCGATATTACGGGTGCGCTCAAGTGGGAATTCGCGGTTGGGGGAATTGGGGTTCGACATGTGTCAGGAAAAGGCGTGAAGTGGACGAGAAACGGATCGGGGATCTATAACCGCTACTAGAAGCGGAAGTGGGCGAAAGCTCGGTTCGCCTGGGCCTGCTTGTGAACGTCGTCACGTTTGCGGACGGAGTTCCCCTGCCCTTGAGCGGCATCTTTCAGTTCGTTGGCGAGAGCCTGGAACATCGGCTGGCCTTTGCGACCGCGGGCGTAACCAATGATCCAGCGCATTGCGAGGGCAATCTGGCGGTCCGGAGACACTTCAAGAGGCACCTGGTAGGTGGCACCACCGACACGACGGGCCTTGACTTCCACACGCGGCTTCGAGTTTTCGATGGCGCGGTTGAAAAGCTCAAGCGGATGCACGCTGTCACTCTTCTCATTGAGGATGTCGATGGCACGATAGACGGTGCGCTCGGCGAGGGCCTTCTTGCCGCTTTGCATAACGCGAGCGATGAGGGCGGAGACCAGTTCGCTGTCGTAGCGGCTGTCCTTGTGAACTTCCTTGTTATAAACGCGCTTTCTGCGGGCCATGATCGTGAGAATGAAAAGGGTGAAACGAGAGGGAGGACAAAAATTACTTCTTCTTCGCGGCAGCGGCGGCGGCACCAGCCTTCGGGCGCTTCGCACCATACTTGGAGCGACCACGGCGGCGGGCTTCCACACCAAGGCAGTCAAGAGTGCCACGAACGATGTGGTAACGGACACCCGGCAAGTCTTTCACACGCCCACCACGGACGAGCACGATGGAGTGCTCCTGGAGGTTGTGGCCTTCACCGCCGATGTAGGCAATGACTTCATACCCGTTTGTCAGACGCACCTTGGCGACCTTACGCAGAGCCGAGTTCGGCTTCTTGGGCGTGCGGGTCATCACCTGGAGGCACACGCCACGGCGCTGCGGGCACTTGGCAAGCGCGGGCGACTTGGACTTCACCGCTTTATCTTTGCGGCCGTGTCTGACGAGTTGATTGATGGTGGGCATGGTGGTTAGAAAAGAGCTGCTTTCGAGGCGACAACCGGTTTCGGTTCCGAGAGACAGCACCACCACCCACTCAAGGGTCAATGGCACAGACTTTTCCGGTTCTGGCTCCGATAGTCGCATGATTCACCGGGGTGAATCATTCCCGGTCTCTGGGAGGAGGGCCGGGCTGGGGAGCGCGGATGTTGGCGAGCCTCCATCGATGCGCAAGCTCTTATTTCAGCTTTTTGATGAAATCCGAAAGGCATTTCCCCTTCGCACGCTCGCTTCGAGCCCTCTCACATCCGCCAGTTATTCACAACTGCGGCGTCCAGCGATGCTGACGGCGAATGACGGGGAGGTCTTCGCGGCGGAGATGCACGCCTTGGCGATAGATGTTGATGAGGATGCCGATGGCGATCATGGCGGCGAGCAGGCTGGAGCCGCCGTAACTCACAAAAGGAAGTGGAAGGCCTTTGTTAGGCAGTAACGCGGTCGTGACGCCCATGTTGAGCAGGGCCTCCATGCCGAGCAGGAAGGTCAGGCCGCTGCCTAGGAGTTTTCCAAAACGGTTCGGTGCATACGCAGCCACCATGAAGCCACTCATCGCAAGCACCGCAAAGCAGAGCACGGTGCCCGCAGTGCCGCGCAGGCCCAGTTCCTCGCCCACCATCGGGAAGATGAAGTCGGTATGGGCTTCAGGAAGGTAGGAGAGCTTCATGCGGCCTTCACCAAGGCCACGCCCTTCGAGGCCGCCGGAGCCAAACGCGAGCTTCGACACCCACTGCTGGAGGCCGCGCTTGTCTTTATGGCCTTCAAGATCAAACAGCACCATCACACGCTCAAAGCGGTTCGGCAGAAATTTGATACCCGCGGCCAATCCACCGCCCACCAGCACCCCAATGACTGCGAGATAACGCAGCTTCGTTCCGGCAACGAACATCACACCGAGCCCCACCACCGAAGCGAGCAAGGCGCTGCCAAGGTCAAACTCGCAGCCGATCAGCCCGACGATGCCCATCAAGATCAAGCCGGGTAGCAAGAAGCCGCGACGGAAGGTGCGCACCAACGTTTCATGCGTCGCAAACCATCCCGAAAGCGCGATGAGCAAGGCGATCTTCGCGAATTCCGAGGGCTGGATGCGAAACGAACCCATGCCGATCCAGCGACGCGATCCATTAATTTTCACGCCGACGCCGGGGATATAGCAAAGCACCAGCAGCACCGCCGCGCCGATCAGGATGTGCCAGCGCCAGCGTTGCCAGGAATTGAAATCAATCATCGCCGCTGCACCACAGGCCACCAGCGAGATACCAAGCCAGCTCAACTGCTTCCACACGGTCACATAATCCTCCGCCCCTTCCTGGGCCACCTCGAAGGTCGTGCTCGCCAGCATCGTGATCCCCAACGCGAGGAGGCCGATGACAGAAGCAAGCAGCAGGATGATGGAATGGCGGGACATGTTTGTAGTTCGGGCTTCAGCCCGTGTTTGGAGATCGTTGAGCGGGCTGAAGCCCGAACGACGAAGTTACTTGGCCGGAATGACCAACTTCATCCCTTCGCGCATGACGTTGGGGTTCTTGATGTTGTTGGCCTTTTGGATAGCGGCGACGGAGACGCCGTATTTGGAGGCAAGTCGGTAAAGCGTTTCACCGGAGGCTAGGGTATGGCTCTTGGAGGTGGCTTTGGCGACGGGCTTCGGCGGGGTGTCCTTGGTGAACTTCTTCGTCGTGGCTTTGGGCGCGGGAGGAGCCTCGGCGAGACGCTTGGTCATCTGGCTCGGTGTGGGAACGGGGTTGGGCTTGGCGAGCGGTTTGGGCTCAGGCTTCGCGACGACCTTTTTCGGCTCGGGCTTGGGTTCCGGCTTGGCCTCGACCTTCGGCGCGGGCGGGGCCTCGGGCTCCACTTTGGTGGCAGGAGGGGCCTCGCTGACGACAGCGAGCGCTTTTTCGGTCTCGGCAGTCGCGTTGGCGAGCGCGGCCATGGCCTCGGGGTTCACGCGACCGATGATCTGCTGCGCGGGAGCGGCATCCGTGGCAAGCGCGGCGATGGCGGGAGCCTCGGCGGCAGCGCTAAGGCTGTTACCAATCGGGGCGGGCTCGCCGGGAGCGAGGAGGGACATGGGCGACGAGGAAGCAGAAATGCTTGCGGGCGCGTTCTCGGGCTTCACCGGCTCCCCTTGAGTCGCAGGCGGAGACTGGCGGCTCATGGCGAGCGCGGTGTCACGGTCCACCGGCACGGCGGAGGGTACATCCTGCTTCGGCACGTTGAGCAGCGTTCCGGGCTCGATTTGGATGCCTTTGTCGAGGCGGTTCATCTCGATGATCTTGTCCTCGGTGGTGCTGTGCTTCTCGGCGATGCTGCGGATGCTGTCGCCGGAGGCCACGGTGTATTGCTCCGTGTTGTCGTCGGGATGCGCCACAGCATTGGCCTGGGCATTGATGATGTCCTGGCTGGCCTGCGGCAGACCAGAGGAGCTGCTCTGCGCACGAGCGGCCTGGGTAATGGTCTGCACCGGAGCCTCCTCCTCGCCCATGAAATCATACACGATGATGCCACCGATGAGGACGACGTGAATCAAAAGCATGACCACGAACATGCGTGCCATGCCGGTATTTGG
>JBJONJ010000531.1:0-8222 GCA_046051905.1 Verrucomicrobiota bacterium | reverse complement strand
CTGCGCCTTGCCTTCGGGGCTGTAAATGGCCTCGGCACCGCGTTGGACGATGTAGCTGGTGCCGTTGAATTTCGTGCTGTGACGACGGCTCCAGAGCGGATGGATGGCCTGTTTGCCACCGGCCTGCGTTTTGCCCATGAGACCCTTCGGAATGACGACGATGCCGCAGCGCACGCCGGTGAACCCACCGTTCTTCGAGAAGCTGCGGAACTCGATCGCGCAGTCGCGAGCGCCTTCGATCTCATAAATGGAGCGCGGCAGCTCAGGATCGCGGATGAAGGCCTCGTAAGCGGCGTCGTAGAGGAGCGTGGTGCCGTTCGCGAGGGCGTATTTCACCCAGCCTTCGAGCTGGGCGCGAGTGGCGACAGCACCCGTCGGGTTGTTTGGGTAGCAGAGGTAAGCCAGATCGACCGGCTCGGAGGGAATGTCGGCCACGAAACCATTCTCGGGCGTGCATTTGAGGTAGTGGAGACCGGCGTAAGCGCCGCTGTCATCGGCATCGCCGGTGTTTCCAGCCATGACGTTCGTATCGACATAGACGGGATACACCGGATCGGTGATGGCGATCTTATTTCCTGCGCCGAAGATGTCGAGGATGTTGCCGGTGTCGCACTTGCTGCCGTCAGAGATGAAGATCTCATCCGCCTCAATGTTCAGCCCGCGTGATTTGAAATCGTTCTCGGCGATGGCGTTGCGGAGGAAGTCGTAACCCTGCTCCGGGCCGTAACCGCGGAAGGTGGAGCGATCTCCCATTTCATCGACGGCTTTGTGCATCGCTTCACGCACGGCTTCGGGCAGCGCCTCGGTCACATCGCCGATGCCGCAGCGGATCAGGCGCTTCGCGGCGTCCGGGTTCGCCTCGGTGAAGGCTTTGACGCGACGGGCGATTTCAGGGAAGAGGTAACCGGCTTTGAGCTTGTTGTAGTTTTCGTTGATGTAGGCCATGGCAGGAAAAGGGCCGCCATGGTGGCGAGTCGGCGCGGGGATGCAAGGCGCCGGACGAGCAATTGAATATCGAATATCGAACAAGGAATGACGAAGTCCGAAATCTCAGAACTTCATCCTTCGGAGTTCCTTGTTCGATATTCGACATTCCCTCCGCCCAGCCTCAAGGCTGCGGCTTGTTCGAGGGGGCGGGGGCGGCCTCGGGTTCGAAGTCGAGGACCTCTTGATGGGTGCGGAGGGCTTTGCGGGCCTGGCTGAAGAGGGCGCTGAGGTCCTCGGGGTTCTGCTGCTTTTTCTCGTCGAGGTAATCTTGCAGCTTTTTGATCTGCGCATCGGCATCGAGGCTCACCTGGCCCATGGCCGTTTGCGCTTTGGAGTACACTTGAGTGAAGACGCCCTGTGCCTGCTCAAAGGCCTGGCGGGCTCCCTCGCTGCGCTCGTATTCCTTTTCGGCCTCGCGGAATTCCTTGCTGAAGAGGCGCTTGAAGAAATTGCCCTTCGGTTTCGCGGTTGCCTTGGCGGCCTGGGCTTCCAAGTAGTCCTGCAGCTCTTTGAACTCCTGCATGGGATTCTGATACTGCTTTTTGAGGTAGCCGAGGCCGGTGGTGATGAGGGTGAGACGCTCCACCTCCGCCTTGGCGAGCGTCTGGCCGGCCTTCACCTTGTCTTCGAGGCTGTTGAGGTAGCCGAGCGTGGCTTTGTTGCCCTCAAAGATGTTGTCGAACTCCTTCGCGGCGGCGGCCAAGCGCTGGCGCTCGCCCTGGCGCATGGCGGTCACGGCCTTGTCGTGTTCCGCGTTGATCGTGTCGATGGCCTGCTGGTGCTTGGCGGCCTGGTTTTCAAGGGCACGCTGCATATGCTCATCGCGTTGTTTCAGAGCCTCCGTGTGCTCGCCTTCGAGGCGGGAGAGCTGGGCACGCAGGGCATCATTGTCCGTGCGGGTTTGGAAGAGGAACCAGCCCAGCACTCCAGAGCCGAGCAGGGCGATAACAAGCAGCGTGAAGAGGTTTTTGATCGCAGTCATGAGGGACCATCCTTCCAGCACAGGAAGCATGCAAGATGAAAGCAGGAAACGATCAGGAATGCCCTGCGCAAGGTCACTTCCCGCCTGCCATGACCTTCACTTCGTCGATGAGGCCGGTACCGCCGTAGAGGTTGACGAGGACGCCTTTTTTGTCGCCGGCGGTGCCGGGGTGCTTCAGTTCGGCCATGTCCTTGCCGTTGACGCGGACGAGGAGTTTTTCATCGCGGCTCTCGGTGCTGACGCGCCACCAGTCGCCGGGTTTGATGTCGGTTTTGGCGCTTTGGAGGATCTTGAGCTTGGCGGCATCGGCGGAGGCATCGGGTTCGACGACGCGGACGAAGCCGTTGGCGTAGATGAGGGTGGCGATTTTCCAGTTTTTGGCACCGTCCTCGCCGTCGGTCATGAAGCGCACGCCCATCCAGGTGCTGCTGACGGGCTTCATGAGGAGCTGGATGCTGGCATCGGTGGTGCCGGCCTCGAACTGGCGGTAGATGTAGCCCTGCCTGCCGACGCCGGTTTCGATCAAGGCGGCGCCGTCCTGCAGCGTGACCTTCCCGGCGAACTCGCCCTTTGGAATGCGCCAGCCCTTGTCGATCTCGGCGGCGCTGAAATCATCGGCGACGAGCACGGAACCCTCGCGGAGGAGCTTGGGGCGCATTTCCTTCGGCGTTTTATCGGCGGCGAGGACGGAAAAGTGCAGGCTGAGGAGAAGAATAGACAGCGGAACGGCTTTCATGGCAGGCTGCAAACGCACGCCCCGCCTCCCGCTTCTCATGGAAAACGCTCGACCTACTGCCGTCCGCCATCAAATCCTCGCCACGGCGACGGTGGTGGCCTTCCTGATGTATCTGGACCGCATCTGCCTGGCGCAGATTTTGACCTCGGACTCGTTCGAGGCGGAGTTTACCTTCAGCAAGAAGGAGACGGACTGGATCACGGGGGCGTTCTTTTGGGCCTACGCTCTTTTCCAAGTGCCGGCGGGCTGGCTGAGTGATCGCTTCGGTGCCCGGGCGCTGATCACGGTGTACATCGCGGCGTGGTCGCTCTTCACGGCGGCGACGGGCTTTGCGACGGGTTTTTGGACGCTGTTCGCGGCGCGGCTGCTGTGCGGTCTGGCGGAGGCGGGCTACTACCCGGCCAGCAGCAGTCTGGTGACACGATGGACGCACATCGAAAGTCGTGGCGTGGCGAGCAGCTTGATCACACTCGGAGGTCGTGCGGGGCTTTTCCTAGCTCCGATCCTGACGGTGAAGGTGATCGTAGGCCTGGGCGACTGGCGCTGGGCGGGTTGGGTGTATGGCGCGGCGGGGATCGGCGTGGCGCTGTTCTTCTGGCGGGTCTTCCGGGACCATCCACGGCTCCACCCCAGCTGCAACGAGGCGGAAATCGCCATCCTAGCGGAGGGGCGCGGGGACTTTCAGCCGATTCGCGAGCCGGCGCGGCGTTTTCCGCTGCGGGCGGCCTGCCGCAGTCGCAGCCTATGGATGGCGAACGCGGTGCAGTTTTTCACGAACATCGGCTGGGCCTTCACGGCGCTGACCTTTCCGCGTTACCTGAAGGATGTGAAGCACTTCGATGATGTGACGAACGGCTGGATCACCAGCGGGGCGCTCTTCATCGGCATCGGCGGGATCATGGTGGGCGGCTGGGGCACGGATTTTCTCACGCGGCGTCACGGTCGCCGGTTGGGCCGCATGCTGCCCATGTCGGTGACGAAATTCATCGCGGCGGGCCTGTACATCGTCGCGTTGTGGATGGACACGCCGTGGACGATCCTGCTGGCCTTCGGGATGGTGGCATTTTTTGGGGACTTTGGCCTGCCGGCGATGTGGACGACGATGCAGGACATCAGCGGGAAGTATCAGGCGCAGCTTTTTGGCTGGGGAAACATGTGGGGGAATTTTGGTGCCGCCATCATGCCCATGCTCTTCACCGCGGTGCTGGAACGCTTCGACACGAATCACGACTACCACGAGGGCGTGTGGCTCTGCGCAGGGGCCTTTGTGCTGGCGGGTGTCTTTGCGCTTTTCGTGAACGCGGAGAAGCCGGTGACGGAGGAGTGAGGTTCCGATCAGGCTTTTTTCGGAACGGTAAAGGAACCCGTGGGAACCTCGAAGGTGCCGGTGGGGACTTCGGAGCGGCGAGCTTGGCGTTTCCCTCCGATGAAGGCGGGGCGGAAGGGCAGCTTGCCGCTGTTTTTGAGCGCCTGGATCTCCGCTTCGCTCGCTCCATGAGCACGGAGACGGCTAGCTTCATAAAGGCGGTCTTTCTGAGCTTCTAACATAAGGGTTGAGGAAGCTCAGACGCAGGCAGCGAAGGGCGTGTTCAAAACTGTCCTGTGCGCAACAGCACCAGGGTGCAAGCTTCTTCACACGCGATTCTTCCATCCACAAGAGCATTTCGCAGCGCCGCATTTTCCGTGCCTGGATTGAAAATCACGCGTCGGGGTTTTAGCGCGATGAGTTTGTCCTTCAACGTCAACGAAATCGCTGGGCCGACGTAAAGCGTGACGGTATCTACCGGGCCGGTCATCATGCTCAAATCGGCGATGACAGGCACGCCTTCGATCTCGCGGAGCTTCGGATGCACGGGCACGACCTCATGGCCATGCTGGCGGAGCAGGAGCAGGGCTCTGTGGCTGTGGCGTTCGGGATTGTCACTGGCACCGATGATGACGACGCGTTCGGTTTTTGACAGTTTCATGGCTTGGAATCCTGTTCGTCGAGGTGGAAGAGATGCAGCGCCCGGTGCGCCAGCGGTGCCAGCACGATGCCGATCACGGAGATGAATACGAGCCCGCTGAACAAAGCGTAAAACGAGGCGAACAGCTTCGCCGAGTCCGAAGTCAACTCACCCACCGGCCCCATGCCGCCGAGGATCATCGAGGCATTCAGTAGGCTGTCGATCCAGCCAAAACCGGCGATGAAGTGATAGCCCAGCACGCCAATCGCCAGCGCCACGCCGATGACGACAAAGGCTAGGCCGAAGAACTTCGCTGCCCGCCGCAGAAAGACGTGGCGTGGGGCGAGAGGCTCGGTGCGGGATTCAAACATGGCCCATCTTCCCGGCGTGCCGCCCATTTGCAACCGCGCCGCGTGCACTGGAGGCCTGCTCGTGAGAGCTTTTGAGACCTCCGATGCCCGGAAAGGGTAAAATGATGGTGGGTAAAATGATTCGATCCATCATTTTACCATCGGTCTTCTTGTGTGCTCTGGCGTGCAAGAACCGCCCTCACCGCCTAGTTTGACCTTTCCCAACTTGCATGAAACCATTCGCCGTCCTGCTTTGCCTCGCTGCCGCCGCCTCCGCCGCGGAGCTCAAGTTCAAGAAATTCACCCTCACGGAGGAGTTTGTGGCCGAAGGCGCTCACTTCGCGGATTTCGATCACGATGGCGACAACGACATCTGCTCCGGCCGCTTCATCTGGAAGGGGCCTGACTTTACGGAACGCGTTAGCTTTGCGCCGAAGTTCGAAAAAGAGCCCTACGATCCCGCCAAGGGCTACAGCGACTTCTTCCTGACCTACACCTACGACTTCAATGGCGACGGTTGGAGCGACATCATGGCCTACTCCTGGCCCGGCAAGGAAACGTGGGTCTTTGAGAACCCGCAAAACAAAAAGGCGGAGTGGACCCGCCACACCATCTTTGACATCACCGATGGCGAGTCGCCCGACTTCCGCGATGTGAATGGCGATGGCAAACCGGAGATCCTCGCCCACTCCAGCAGCGGCAAGCAGCCCTCGACCGACGGCCAGCTCGGCTATGCCGAGATCGACTGGTCCAATCCGCTCGGCAAAGCCCGCTTCCGCCCCATCACGCCGAAGTCGCCGGAGAACGACAAGAAGTACTTCCGCTACACCCACGGCTACGGCGCAGGCGATGTGAATGGCGATGGCCGCGTGGACATCCTCGACAAGGAAGGCTGGCGCGAACAGCCCGCTGACACGAAGGCGGACAGCGACTGGAAATTCCATCCGCAGCTCTTCACCGTGCCCGGCGGCCGCGGCGGCTCCTTCCTGCTCGTTTATGACGTGAACGGCGACAAGCGCAACGACGTGATCACTGGCTACGATGCCCACGGCTACGGCTTGGGCTGGTTCGAGCAAAACGCGGATGGCAGCTTCAAGCAGCACAACCTCATGGGCAAAACCGTCGAGGAAAGCCCGGTGGGCGTGAAATTCAGCCAGCTTCACGCCATGCAGCTCGCCGACATGAATGGCGACGGCGTCATGGATGTGGTCACCGGCAAGCGCCGCTGGGCCCACGGCCCGCTGAAGGATGACGAGCCGAATGCGGCCCCCGTGCTCTACTGGTTCGAGATCAAACGCGACGGCAAAGGCGGCGCGGAATTCATCCCGCATCAAATCGATGACAACAGCGGCGTCGGCACCCAGGTGACTCCCGGCGACGTGAACCAGGACGGCAAGACGGACGTCGTCATCGGCAACAAGAAGGGCGTGTTCGTCTTCCTGCAGGAATAGTGAAGCAAGGGATGAATCGAGCGTTGGAGAGCTGGATTCTTGGGTCGGCCCACCCCCAACCCTCCGCCCTCTCACTCGTGAAGCTGCGCCGGCTGCTTGCCCCGCGAGGCGTTTGGTGATCGTTTCCGGCTCACCGCCGTGCTGATCCACACGTTGTATTCCCGCTAACAGGCCGGTTTGAGCGATTCTTCAAACAGCGCGGGCGTCGAAGTGCCTGCGCATCGAGTGGGTCTTGCAAGGTCGCGCGAACCGACAAAAGGCTCATGTTGGCCTCGCCGTTCCGGTGGTCTAGCGCCCCTTCGTGGCGTGTAAGAAGGCGATGCCTAGATGCTTTTTGCACGTCCTGAGGCCGCAGAGGCGGCTTCTGCTCGGTGACGCATGGCATGGGCCGCTTGATCGCCTCTGCCAGGTCCGGCCCCCCAACCTATCGCGTCATGTTTCGGGATCACGGCTGGGCGTACGCGGGCCATCGATGGATCGAATAATTAAGTGCGCTTAATGGTCGGGCACGCCGCCATATTGCCGCTCGATCGCAGATATTTTCAAAATCGAGCCGCCGTCTGAGGATGTTCCGGTTGGGCGTGGTGGAGGTTTAAACAGAATTTTTGACTCCTGAGCAAGGAAATCAAACCTTGATCGAAGCAGCCACGGGCGAAGTCCGGAGCGTAGAGAAAAAGAAACGTGTCAAGAGCAGCCTTGAGACCAAAAGGTGAAGAAAAATGAAAATTATGCTTTTCAGCGGTTACAGTGCCTGCTAATTTTTGACTTTAACGGCGCACGTAATTCGTGCTTCGAGCATGACGCTCGGAGTTCGAACCATGCGAGTGTCCGACCTCAACCAACCAAACCAACCAACCTGATCAGACATATGAAATTGAACGCATTGCTGAAGACGCTGGGGTTCTTGGCTCTGGCCGCCACTCCCGTTGTGGCCGGAACAGCCCCCGCCCCTAAAAACCCCGCCCCCGTGCAGCCCGCCGTCAACGATGACCTCGGCCTGAACCTTGGCCTCGGCTATCACTCCAGCTACATTTGGCGTGGCTTTAATGCCGGCCAACACTGGGTTGATGCCTCCCTCGGTGGTACCATTCCTCTTGTCGAAGGCACCCGCCTCGCCTGGGATGTCAATTATGGTTCACTCGCCAGCGACCAAGACACGATTAGCCCCTTTTCCGGACTGAACCTCTCCTACGAGCGTCTGCAGCTTGGCGCTGCCATCCAGCACGACCTTGGTCCTGTGACGGCCTCTTTGGGCTTCCGCCACTTCCGCAACATGGGTGATTATAACACCTTGCTTGGCCTCCGTGATGGAAACGAAATCCAGTTGGGTCTCGCCACTTCCGTTGGCCCAATCAACTTGGCTTCCAGCGCCAACTACGACATCTCGAACTACTCCTGGTATTTTGACCTCGATGCCAACACCAGCATCGCTGTGACCGATTCCATCAGTGTCGTTCCTTTCGTCAATATTGGTTATGGAAAGAACTTCGCCTGGCAGCTCTCCCGCGACAGTCTCAATCCTACAGGCTGGACCGCCTTCTCCACCGGTGTTCGCGTCCCAGTTAAACTGAATAGCCGCACGACATTGACGCCTTACATCGCTGTCAATTCTCCGCTTGGTCAGCTTGACAGCACCAACGGTCTGCCTCGGAACATCACTCAGCCGATTGTTTTCGGTGGCGTGACTCTCAGCGTCAGCTTCTAATCGGTCCAAGCGATTCATAACCTTTTTGGTTGAACCTCCCGGCACGCGCCGGGAGGTTTTTTTTG
>JBJONJ010000530.1:0-3924 GCA_046051905.1 Verrucomicrobiota bacterium | reverse complement strand
CCCAGGAGGCGGACTTTATGACGGGGCTTATCGAGGCCTGTCTTAGCCCACTCGCCCGCGTCGAACTCCTCGCGATAAACGCGCTCCACCCACTCGATGCTGTCGATAGCGGCCAGCAACCCGTTCACCTTGTCCGGGTCGGCCGCGTCAGGCGCGCCCTGCATCTGCTCCCAGCCGAGCCGACCCTTTTGCAGCTTGATGATGGTACCTGTCGCATCGGTGATCTCGATTTGTGAAATCTTATCCCTCTCCACACGCACCGGGCCACGGCGCATCTCACGGCGCTGCACCGCGGAGGGAAAATAACGCTCGATGCCGAGGATCAGCCCCCCGAGCGTCAGCACGGCCATAAACAGAAAAATCGTCGTTTTGGTGCTCATTCAGGTCGAAGAGAGTCGGTGGTCACTCAGGCGGCGCGTCGTCCCGCCCACACCAGCAGACCGAGTATCAGCACAATGGACGGCATCGCGATGGAGGTGATCCAGAAAATGACCTCATTTTGCTTCGGTGTGAGCTGGATGCGGTAGGACTGGCGGGGCTTCGAGGTGATGCCAATGAGTTTTTCCCGGTTGATGATCCAGTTCAGGCTCGCCGCGATGAAATCGCGATTCACCGCGATCATCGACGACTTGTCCAGCAGGGTCGGATTAGACACCACCACCATGCGCGAACTGTCCACCCGCTTGCTTTCGTCGTTCACCGCGCCGCGCTCGACGCTCGCCCCGACATACACCGGCGGAAAGGCATCCTCATCCTCGTCCGCCACGGGTAGGTCATCGTAGAACTGCGTCTCCCCCCAAAAACTGTCCACCGCCTTCAAAATAGGGTGCACAGTGATCGCCTTCTCCTTCAACCGTGGATCCTCCGCGCCACGCAGCTCTAGAGACTCTGTCTGGCCGCCAAAGGTCGTGATGCTCGTGCTCAGATGCTGGGTGAAGGGCACCGCGCGGCTGAATTCGGCCTGCACGGAGAACTCCTTCCTGCCCCCTGTGCTCGTGCTCTGCGCCAGCAGCACGCGGTCCCCTCGCGGCCGCACCCCCAGCCCCTCGAGCCAATGATTCATGTTCTTGGTACTGCGATTGGGATCAAGCAGCAGGAGGATGCCCGAGCGCTTCCCGTTCCAGTAATCATCGATCATTTTCAACTCCCTCTCCGTCATGTCATAACGGGCACCGATCAGGATGATGCCGTCCGCGTGCGTCGTGATGGCTGTGATGTCGCTCAAATTCACCGGAATCACCTCGAAGTTCTGCTGCCGCCCGATCTCCGTCACTGCGGCCAGCGCGTCCACCACGGCCTCATCCGATCGAGCCCCCTTCCCGGCGATGAAATAAAACCGGCGCACCTGCCCTTCGATCACACTCACCAGCGCCGAGGTCACCGCATCCTCGCCACGGAACTCCTTAACCTCCTTTTTGGTCTCCGTGCCCGTTTCACGAATCACCAGTTCTTCCTCCGTGATGAACCGCTTGTTTTGACCTGCGGTAATCAATATGCCGTTCTGCGCCAATGACAGGCCTGTTTGAGCCTTCAGGGCCTCGGCACGCTCAATATCACGCACTGGGTCGATCGAACGGAGTTTCACCCTTTGCTTGCCGTGCAGGCGGTACTCTTCCAGCAGCGTCTGCACCTCTCCGTAGAGCTTCGAGTCACGCGCAAAGACGATATAAATCTCCACATCCCGTGTCAGTTTATCCAGGTAGTTGAGGGTCGCTTGGCTCAGCGTGTACGTTTGCTGAGGACTCAGGTCAAAGCGCGAATAATAGCGGAAGTTCAGGCGATTGATGCCGGCAAAGATCGCGATGCTCAGCATCACCTGCACCAGCACGTTGAGGCCGATGCCCAGCCGCTTCGGCATCGCCTCCGCGACGGGCGGCGACGGATTCTCGGCGGCGGAATTGGCGGGGGGCATGTTGCGTCAGGGTTTCCAGCGGCGGAACTCCACCACCTGGTGCGTGAAAGACAGAAATAGCAGCGTTAAGCTGGAATAGTAAATCAGCGGCCGCGTGTCAATCAGGCCGGAGGTGAAGATGCGGATGTGCTCCGCGCTCGCGAAATACGCCACCACATCCACGATTGAGTCGGACAGCTTCCGCCCGATCACCATGACGAACACACCGATCAGGAAATGGGTCAGGCTCAGAGTGAAGCTCAGGATGGCCGCCACGATCTGGTTGCGCGTCAGCGATGACGCAAACACACCCATTGCCAGATTGAACATCCCCATCGCCAGCAGTATGATGTATGAGCCGCCCATGGTACCCGCAGGGATCTCCACCTGACCCGCGCTGATCCAGTGCGCTACGCGGAAACTGATGAAGCTCGGCAGCCACATCAGCGCGTAGATAATCAGCGCCGCAGTGAATTTCCCTGCCACCACCTGCCAGGCCCGAACCGGTGCGGTGAAGAGCGTCTCGAAGGTGCCCAACCGGCGCTCCTCCGCAAAGCTGCGCATCGTCAGCAGCGGGAACATGAAGAAATATGACAGCCAGAACCATTGCGGCTGGAAGGTCCAGGTCACGATGCTGCCCTCGCTCGGCGCGCTCTCTAGAATCGAAAGCGCCGCCCGGAAGGCGAATCCGTTGAGGATCATCACCAGCGCCAGCACCACATAAGCCACCGGCGAGACGAAAAACATCCGCAGTTCCTTTTTCAGCATCACCCAGAAACCACTCATCACAGCCGTCCTCCTTTCATCACCTCGGCCGACGAGGCCAGCTCCACAAACACATCCTCCAGATTGGGCAGCTCGCGGTGCAGTTCACGCACGCGCCAGGAACCGGCAAACGCCAGCGCCTGCACGGCCTCCCGCACATCAAATCCCGGCTCCACCCGAAGCGTGAAGTGACGCCAGGACACCCCCTCGAAGGTCTCCTCCGTACATTTCCGCACCCCTTGGATGCCTTCCAGCTTGGTCGCTACCATCTCATCCTTCGTCTCGGCCTCGAGACGAACGAGGGTGGGGGCCTTCAGTTTACGGGCTAGGTTCATCGGTGAATCATCCGCCAGGATACGCCCGTGGTTCAGCATGATCACCCGGTCACAAGCCACCTCCACCTCGTGAAGGATGTGGGTCGAAAGCAGCACGGTGTGCCGCGTCCTGAGCTCCCGCAGCAGCTCCCGCACCTGCCGAATTTGCACCGGGTCCAAACCGTTCGTCGGCTCGTCCAGTATCAGCAGCTTCGGGTCATGCACCAAGGCGTCTGCCAGCGCCACGCGTTGTCGGTAGCCCTTGGAAAGGTTGTCAATCAGGCGGCGGCGTACGTCCGTGAGACCGCACAGTTCCATCACCTCCCCCACACGGCGTCGCATCGAATGTCCGCTCATGCCCTTCAGCTCAGCTCGAAAGCGCAGGTATTCTTTCACCTTCATGTCCACATAGAGTGGGGCCATCTCCGGCATGTACCCCACGGTCCGTCGCACCTCGAGCGACTGGCGAAAAACATCAAAACCCGCTACCATTGCCCTGCCTGAGGTCGCCGGCATGAAACCGCTCAGAATGCGCATTGTCGTCGTCTTTCCCGCTCCGTTCGGCCCCAGGAAACCGACGATCTCACCGGGCTCCACTTGAAAACAAATCCCGTCCACAGCAATGCGGCCTGCATACTGCTTCGTGAGGTTTTGAACATCAATCATGGGTTGGGAAGATACGAAAAAGCGTAGAACATGCTTTTTATAACCAGCCCAAGGCAAAGACAATCGCTGAATCTAACTTTTGGACCGACTGGCATACTGGAATGGGGCAGACAGATCAGCGGCGCTAGGATTGACGCATACAAAGCTGCGCGTCACTGTCCCCGTGATGCGGTTGTTGGCATCGTCGTAGGTGTAGGTGGTGCTCTGGGTGCCTTCGGTGGGATGGCTGATGGTTTCGGAGGTGAGACGGTTGTTGGCGTCATAGCCCATGGTGGTGCGGCGCACGCC
>JBJONJ010000529.1:0-2895 GCA_046051905.1 Verrucomicrobiota bacterium | reverse complement strand
TGTCCTGGCCGGTGGCGATGTCGCGCATGAGGTAGTAACGCAGGCCGTCGGGCGTGAAGGTGTCGGCGAGCTTGTCGGGGTCGATGACGTTGCCGAGGCTCTTGCTCATCTTGGCACCCTTCACATTCCACCAGCCGTGCACGATCAGCCTGGGGATCTGCTCGTCCGTGAAGCCGAGGGCGTGCAGCATGATCGGCCAGTAAACGGCGTGGGCGGGCACGAGGATGTCCTTGCCGATGATCTCCGCATCGGCAGGCCAGATGGCGTCAAACTTCGGCAGGCCTTCGTTGCCGCATTCCTCGGCCATGTAACCGGCGAAAGTGATGTAATTCGAGAGCGCATCGAACCACACGTAGTTCACAAACCGCTCGTCAAAGGGAAGGGGAATGCCCCAGCTCAGTCGCTCGATGGGACGGCTGATGCAGAGGTCCTGTGGTGTGCCTTCAAGGGAGTTCAGCACATCATTGGCGCGGTGCGGCGGGTAGATGAAATCGGGATGGCTGCGGATGTGCGCCTTCAACCACTCGACGTGGTCGCTGAGGCGGAAATACCAGTTCTCCTCCTCGAGTTCGACGACCTCGCCCCACTCCTCGCCGTATTGACCATCCGGACCGCGTTCCTTGTCGGTGAGGAACTGCTCCTGGCGCACGGAGTAGAAGCCCGCGTAGCTCTTTTTGTAGAGCTGGCCGCAGTCGTGGAGCTTTTGCAGCATCGCACGCACGACACGCTTGTGACGGTCATCCGTGGTGGCGGCCCAGCCATCGAAACGCACGTTCAGCTTGTCCCACAGCGCGGTGAAGTGCTGCGTGATGCCTTCGACAAACGCCGCCGGGCTTTGCCCGGCTTTTTCGGCGCTCTTCTGCACCTTTTGGCCGTGCTGATCCACGCCGGTGAGGAAGTACACCTCGCGTCCGGTGAGCCGCTGAAACCGCGCCATGACATCGGCGAGCACCTTTTCATACGCGTGGCCGATGTGCGGCGGCGCGTTGGTGTAATCAATGGCGGTCGTGATGTAGAAAGGCTTCATGGAGCGCCTTTCATGCCGTCCGGCGGGCGTTCGTGCAAGTGTTCCGTGCAGGCGGTGATCCCCGGTGGGAAGTGGCGGAGAGAGAGGGATTCGAACCCTCGGTAGCTGTTAAGGCTACGCATCTTTAGCAAAGATGTGCTTTCGACCACTCAGCCATCTCTCCAATGTTTGCCGCGAGTTTCCTGCTGCGAACGGTGGCTATTTAGCGTTTGCAGCCCGCAGGCGTCAAACGAAATGTCGCCTCCCGCGCTCATGAAACCCACCACGCCCGCCCTCGCCTGCCTGCCGGACGGGAAAGCGCTGCTCGGACTCTCCGGAGGTCGCGATTCGGTGGTGCTGCTGCACCTGCTGCTGGCCGCCGGGCATCGAGACCTTGTGGTGTGTCATTTGAACCATGGTCTGCGTGGCCGAGAGTCGGACGCCGATGCCGCGTTTGTACGATCAATGGCTGAAAAGCATGGTCTGGCATGCGAACTCGCCAAAACGAACGTGAAGGCCCAGGCGAAGAAAAAAAAGCTCTCCATCGAAACGGCGGCTCGCGAGGCGCGGCATGCTTTTTTTAAGCGGATGTGCCGCAAGCACGGCACCCGCGACGTGCTTCTGGCTCATCACGCCGATGATCAGGCAGAGACGATCCTGGGCAATGTGCTCCGTGGTTGTGGTCTTGAGGGCCTCGCCGGGATGCGGCTCGTGACCGATCTCGACAACGGCCTGCGCTTCCTGCGTCCGCTGCTGCAGGTGCGGAGGTCGGAGATCGATGCTTATGTCGAAGCCACGGGCATCGCCTATCGCGAAGACAGCTCAAATGCCTCCGCCGAGCATCGCCGAAACCGCCTGCGGCATGAGGCCCTGCCGCTGCTGAGTGAAATCGGCGGTCGTGATGTGGTGCCCCTGCTCAACCGCCTCGGCAGCATCGCCGAGCGCGACGAGCTTTTTCTCCACGACGAAGCCACCGCCTGGTTCGAGGCCTGTCGCGAAGGTCAAACGCTCACGCAGCTCGATTCCCTGCGCGAACTCGATCCCGCGATTTTGAGCCGCGTAATCGCTTTTTGGCTTCGCGAGCATTTGAAGCTGCCCGGCATCGGCTTCGATGAGATCCGCGAAGTCTCCTCCCTACTCTTTCCCAATGGTCCAGCGAAGATCAATCTGCCCGGCAAACGCTTCGTGCGGCGGAAAGCGGGATGTCTTTGGGTGGTGTGAGGCTTCGAGGCATTCCTGATGCAAAGCAGGTTTGGTAGAAAAATTTCAGAACCAGAGGCTTGGGAAAATCTTTCTACCCCAAATTTTTCTACCAAATCTCAGTGCGACACGCGGATGAGCTCAGCGTGGTGGCTGCGGCCCCTCACGCACCGGCTGCTGCGAGCGATAGAGCATGACTTGATCCCGCAATGAATCGGCGAGAGCCTTGTTGCCAGACTGCGCGGCGAGTTGAAAGGCTCCCTCGGCAATGGCGATCGCTTCGCCAAAGCGTCCGCCTTCGGCGAGGGCGGCGAGCGAGGGATCTTGTCGCAGCGCCTGCTGGTAGGCCCGGATGGTTTCCTCGTGCTTAGCGAGGCGCAGCAGAATGCCGCTGAGATTGCCTTAGGCCTTCGGGTAGTGCGTTTCCAGCTCAAAAAGCCAAGAAACCACCACGGGCAGGATTAGACAGGGCTAGCTTTTTGAGCCACCCGCGAGCAAATCGGCACGAGGATGCCAATGACCGGCGCCTAAGCCCAGTGATCCCATACCGGCGAAAAAAGCACCCCATACACAGTCAGGAAGCCGAATGCCGGAGCGAGGGCCGCGAAATAAAACAGCAACGCGATGAATAGGCTACCCCTGGCCTTCAACGTCGCGAAAAGCGCCAGCGGTCAGCTCATCGGGGACAA
>JBJONJ010000528.1:0-8120 GCA_046051905.1 Verrucomicrobiota bacterium | reverse complement strand
ATTCGAGCAATTTGCCCTTAATCACGTTGTTGACGTAAACCAGCTTGTCTTGATCCGTCAGCTCGCCCTCGAAGAGGTCATTCACCTTTTCGATGATCTCAGCGAGCAATACCTTTTCCTTTTCCTGAACGCTTCCACTACCCGCTTCGGTCATCGGGTCCAACATGGTTTTTTCACCTTCGCTCAGTGGCATCGCTCGCTTGCCGAGATTTTTCAAATTATGGTGCGTGAGCGTAACTTTTGAGAGGTCTATTCCTTCACGCTCGCGTCCGAATTCCAAAAGGGGCATGAGGCGTTTGTAGAAGATAGAGCGTTTTTCAATAGCTGTGTTGCCGTAGTCGAAAATCTGCGAAAGGAAGGTATAGAGCCGGAGAAACGCACCCATGTCGCTCTTGAATAAAATCAAGGCGTTCAGTTCGTTTTGCGCTGCTTCGGTCGCGGTTTTGTCGTCCTTCTCCTTCGCGACTTTCAAGGCTTCTTGTGCTGCCTTGTAGCGTTTCATTAAACGATCTTCCACCGGAGCAATCGCTGCCACCAAATCGCCCTGTTTGGCGTTTGGTTTCAATTCTGCCTCTACTACTCGATCCACCTCAAAGTCATCGTAATGACCGGCGGCATCGAGCTTGGCCCGAAGATTGAAAACGAGGTTCGGGTCCGTGGTGGCCGAAAGCTCGGCGGTGGTGTGATACATTTTGAACGCGGCGAGGATGTCAGCCGTGTCGTTCACGAAATCGAGGACGTAGGTCGTGTCTTTGCCTGGGTGAGCGCGATTGAGACGCGAGAGCGTCTGCACGGCCTGAATGCCGTCCAGTCGCTTGTCCACATACATCCCGCAGAGCAAAGGCTGGTCGAAGCCAGTCTGAAATTTGTTCGCGACGAGGAGAATTTGATATTCCTCACCTTTGAAGGCCTCGCGGATGTCGCGGCCTTTTAGATTAGGGTTCAGCGAAGAACTGTTTTCAGTAAATCCGTCAGGGCCGGATTCCTTATCGTTTACCTCGCCGGAGAAGGCAACGAGTGTGCCGATTTTGTATCCGCAATCTTTGATATACTTGTTGATTGCCAGTTGCCAGCGCACCGCTTCCAAGCGACTCGACACGACGACCATCGCCTTGCCTTTGCCGTCGAGTAGTGGCGCAACGTATTGGCGGAAGTGCTCCACGACGACCTGCACCTTCTGCGAAATGTTGTAGGGGTGAAGCCGGACCCAGCCCATGATTCCCTTCATGGCGGCGCTACGTTCGACCATTTTCTCGTCGTATTCTTTACCTTGATTCGCCAGTTTGAACGCCAGTTTGTAAGGCGTGTAGTTTTGAAGCACGTCGAGAATGAACTTCTCTTCGATGGCCTGCTGCATCGAATAGACGTGGAACGGATGAGGCACGTTGTCTTTGGCTGGCTTTCGCGTCGGGTCGGGGCGCGTGCCGAAAATCTCCATCGTCTTGGCCTTTGGAGTCGCTGTGAAGGCGACGTAAGTAATGCCACCATCGTCGGCACGCGTTGCCATTTGAGCGGCAAGAACATCCTCGGTGCTAATTTCGCCACCGTCGTTCAATTCAGCGATCTCTTCGGCGGACAGGACTGCTTTAAGTTTCGCGGCAGCTTCGCCTGTTTGTGAGCTGTGGGCTTCGTCCGCAATCACTGCGAAGCGTTTGCCCTGTGCGGCTGCCAGTTTACGCACGGCTTCCAATGCAAAGGGGAAGGTTTGAATCGTGCAGACGACGATTTTCTTGTCACCGGAGAGTGCGGCTGCAAGCGCAGCGCTTTTGCTGCCTTCGTTGCCTTTGATGGTCGCCACGACACCACTCTGTCTCTCGAAATCAAATAGCGCTTCCGAAAGCTGAGAGTCGATCACGGTGCGGTCGGAAACGACAAGCACGCTGTCAAAAACTTTCTTGTCGTTCGCGTCGTGCAGGTCCGCGAGGAAGTGGGCCGTCCATGCGATTGAGTTCGTCTTACCTGAGCCTGCCGAGTGTTGCACGAGATACTTGCTGCCTGCTCCGTCTGTGAGCACTGCGACTTGGAGCTTGCGTGTCACGTCGAGCTGATGAAAGCGCGGGAAGATGATGCGCTCGATGTTCTTCTTTTTGTCGCGCTGCGCGATGAGGTAGCGACCAAGAATTTCCAGCCAGCTTTCACGCGACCACACCTTTTCCCAGAGGTAGGCGGTGCGGTGTCCGCCGCTCGGGTTCACTGGATTGCCAGCCGCTCCGTTATCGCCCTGATTGAACGGCAGGAATCGTGTGGCCGGTCCGTCCAGCTTCGTGACCATTGCGACTTCGCTATTGCTCACGGCAAAATGAACGAGCGCACCATTGGGGAAAGAAAGGAGCGTTTCGGGAGCCTGACCTTTCGGGCGTGGCAGGCGGTCAAAGCGATACTGGTCAATCGCGTCGCCGATGCTCTGAGTGAAATCCGTTTTCAGCTCCACGGTTGCCACCGGCACGCCGTTGAGGAAAAGCACGAGGTCAATGCTGTTCTCGTTATGAAGAGAAAAGCGGACCTGCCGCACGACGCGGAGACGGTTTGCGGCGTAGCGGGCGAGGATGTCCGCATTGATGGCGAGGGCCGGTTTGAACTCCGCTATTTTGAGCGGTGTCCGTAAGCCAAGCAATTCGATGCCGTGGCGAAGCACGTCGAGTGTGCCGCGCTGGTCAAGCTGGTCGCGCAGGCGTGCGATTAAAGTTTCTTCGGCCTTTGCACCGTGATTCTTGGTGAGGGTTTCCCATGCTTTGGGTTGCGTGGCCTGCACCCATGCCAGCACGTCCGCAGGAAAAAGCGCACGCGCCCTGTCGTAGTTCGCTGCGTCGCCTTCGGCGTAAAGCCAGCCGTGTGCGCTGAGGTGTTGGCAGATTTCTGTCTCGAAGCTTATTTCTTTATGAATGCTCATGCGGCTTCCTTTTTCAGTAGTGGGCGAACGTCAATCTGGCCGGTGACGGCGGCGGAAATGAGCGAAGTCCGGCGTTCTTGTAGAAGCTCGATAGCGCGCTGGGCCTCGGCAGTCAGAGTGTCGAACTTGGCGAGTTCAGAGTCCAGATGGGCGACGATGACCTGTTGTTCGGCGATGGGTGGGAATGGGATTCTCAGATTTCCGATTTGCTCGCAAGTGATAGCTCCCTTGGTCGCTCCTGCTTCCTCGCTGTCACGCCGCAGCTTCAGATAGGCCATTTCGAATGACCTGAGTAAGTAGTGAACATCGAATTCAGCGATGCTCGGCTTCACATATGCCACATGCTGATTGATTGTTGCTTTCATGCCGAGCATCGCAGCCATACCTCGTGTTTTGCCTTGTCCAGTTATCCCAACGAGCACCGCAGGCGGGACGATGATAGGTAAGTGACACTCCTTTAGAGCACGCTCAGTGACGAAACCTTCCGCTTCCGTAACGATGGATTGATTTACCACGGAGCTATTAAGCCATGGGAATCCACTCTCGTCCCAATACTCGGGAACTTCACGACTAGGAGTCGAACCATTGCCGACTCTAGCCACATACTTGATGGGCGTGACGCGCCAATGGGCGGGAACGTCGCCTAGCCATTCGATGCCGGAAGGCTTTGTAGGGGCGCGGGAGTCAAGGCCCCGCGTGACGGCGTGGGAGATGACGGCCTGGCGTTTCTCTTTCAGCAGTTCCATCAGCCACCGCTGCTCCGCCACTAGCTCATCAATCTTTCCAGTCTCTCTGTCCAGAAACGTTGCGATACAGGTTTGTTCGTCGAGCTGCGGCATCCCTAGCAGAATGTTCCGCATTTCCGAGTAGTTCGTGCTCCATAGATCCGCGACGATACCTTTCCCGTAGCGGTAAAACTCCTCTTGGAATGGTTGGCACCGAAGAAGATGATGTATGAAAGGGGTATGGATGTGCTCTTGCGGTCGTAAGACAGTGCAGATTAAGGAAACTGAACCATCAAGATCAGATGCACCGGCAGAACCTTTCCTGTCGGATCGACTGTTGATGACAAAATCGCCCTTGCAGACCTTTTTCCGGTTATCGCCGTCATCCGACTTCGCAGCGGTGTCGAGTTGCGGAACGATTCCGTTTTTTGTAACGGAGAGGGCTGGATAATCCTTGTCGCTGACCTTCTCGCGACGCTCGTTGAAGTAGTAACCGATGCGCTTCACGTCCCAATGCGCGGGAACATCGCCGAGCCATTCGACGCCGCTGGGTTTGTATTTTGGGTAGTGTGGAAAGCTCATGCGGTCAGCTTTCCAATCATGGTGAGGATACGGTCGGTGACGCCTTTCAGTTCCGCGTCTATCTCTGAAAGCGGGCGCGGCTGCTTGAAGACGTAGAAGTGACGATTGAATGGAATCTCGTAGCCCACTTTTGTTTTCTCGTGGTCAATCCACGCGTCGGGCGCATGGGGCAAGACTTCCCGTTTGAAGTAGGTTTCCACATCCTCACTGAGCGGGATGTTTTCAGTATCCCGCAGCGAGGCATCAGGCACCGGCTGGCCTTTTCCTTTGCCCTTGCTGCCTAGCACGATTTTGCCGTTTGCGTCGCGCTCAGGACGCTCGACGGTGATGGTGCGGTATCCGAAATCTTCGTTCTTGAATATTCGGCTAATGGGCACGTCGTCATGGGTGGCTTCTTCGAAGCGGCCAAAAAGGCGGGTGATCTGTTCGATGTGTTCGGGGCTAAGTTCCTTGCGTTTGCTGCCAAGGGTCTTCCTCATCTTTTGCCAGAAGTTGGTGGCGTCGATAAGCTGCAACTTGCCCTTACGGGCGGAGGGCTTGCGATTGCTGACAATCCAAACGTAGGTGCTGATGCCGGTGTTGTAGAACATGTCAGTCGGCAGGCCGATGATGGCCTCGACAAGATCATTCTCCAGCATGTAGCGGCGGATCTCGCTCTCGCCACTGCCCGCGCCGCCGGTGAAGAGAGGCGAGCCATTTAGCACGATGCCAAAGCGGCCGCCGCCGTCCACGGCGGGCCGCATTTTGGAAACGAGATGCAGGAGGAAAAGCAGAGAGCCGTCGCTGACACGCGGCAAGCCTGGGCCGAAGCGTCCATTGAAGCCCTGCTCGGCGGCTTCCTTGCGGATTTCCTTTTCAATCTTTTTCCACTCCACGCCGAACGGCGGATTGGAGAGGGAATAATCGAAGTGCTTTCCGTGGAGTCCGTCAGCGGAAAGCGTGTTGCCGAAGATGATGTTGGCGATGTCCTGCCCTTTGATGAGCATGTCGGCCTTGCAGATGGCGTAGGACTCGGGGTTCAGCTCCTGCCCATACATGACGAGCCGAGCGTCGGGATTCAGGCTGGCGAGGTGCTCGCCAGCCACGCTCAACATACCGCCAGTGCCAGCGGTGGGGTCGTAGAGGGAACGCACGACGCCTGGCTTTGATAGGGCGTCATCGTCCTCAATGAAGAGGAGATTAACCATGAGCCGGATGACTTCACGCGGGGTGAAGTGCTCTCCGGCGGTCTCATTGGAAAGCTCGGCGAATTTGCGGATGAGTTCCTCGAACACCGCACCCATTTGCGCGTTGCTTACGGCGTCGGGGTGGAGGTCGATGTTGGCGAATTTCTCGGTGACGAGGTAGAGCAGGCCGGACTTCGCGAGCTTGTCGATTTGCGTGTGAAACTCGAAGCTCTCGAAGATGTCGCGCACGGCGGGCGAGAACGCCTGCATGTAGGCGCGCAGGTTTTCGGCGATGTGGTCCTGATCGCCCATGAGCTTTTTCAGGTCGAGCGGCGACGTGTTGTAAAAAAGTTGGCCGGACTTGCGCAGAAGGAACGGCTCGGGGTTCAGGCCCGACTTGGTGCGTGCTGCCAGCTCAGCGAGCACTGCGGGCTT
This sequence comes from Verrucomicrobiota bacterium, assembly GCA_046051905.1. Taxonomy (GTDB): domain Bacteria; phylum Verrucomicrobiota; class Verrucomicrobiia; order Verrucomicrobiales; family Verrucomicrobiaceae; genus Prosthecobacter. The sequence goes on along the minus strand of JBJONJ010000528.1, from coordinate 2,322 downwards.
TGTGGATTCCAAAACGCAGTCGAGACGGCGAAGGACGGTGAACGGTAGGATGACCTTGCCGTATTCTGATTGCTTGTAGTCGCCTCGCAGGAGATCGGCGACTGACCAGATGAAGGAGGAAAGATTGGGGTCGCTCATGGGGTGCTCAAATACCTAAAAAAGACTGTGAAAGACCGGAAATTCTGCTTGGGGAGGACTGCAATTTGGCACGCAGAATATTGTCACCGTCACAAAGCGAGCTGTGGGATTCTGGTTTGTTTGGAGTATGCACAAATTTCTAAATCCTTCACTCGTTTAGCGTCAGCGTGCAAGCACTATAGGGGTTTTCGGAAATCGCAGTCAAGCAGGCATCGTAAGCCTGTCCGAGATGCAGAAGAAATGTGCAATCAAGCCCTCTGTTCAGGCAGGGCCAGCGGAGCATCAGACAGCTTGAACATGCGCCTGAGATCACGATTTAGGCGGTCTTCGGCAAGCCCCACCTTCACAAGATCAAAACTCGTTTCCTTCGCTGCTTGCTGAACCTCGGGGGTATCAGTGGCCTCTGGAAGTATTTCTCCAGTGGCGAGCTTTGCAGATAGCGCCGTAAGCTCTGACGATGCCGCCTGTAAGGCGACGGTTCGACGAGCCGAGTCGGTTTCGTTTTCCAAAACGCGTATAAATTGGTCTATGCTGCCGAGACGCACGATGAGTTCCTTTTTGGATTGCGCAGTCTTATTCTGCATCGCCTGAGCTTCGCTGTTCTTTTCGAGGAGCAGAGATTGCTTCGTCAGGCTCCTTTGCTGCAAAACCTGACTGAGTTTTTGCAGCCAGCTTGTTTGAATGGATGCAATGAGATGGGAGATGCAAAATATTACCAATAGCCCAGCAATCCCACGGTTTATCACATAGCCTTTCTCCTTGTCTGGCCGGTCATGATGCCAAGTTCTGTCCCACCATGACGCTGTCGCCATCTTCGCTTGCTCCCTCACATGGACTTCATCGGATTTTTGCACGATCCAAACCATCCAGATAAATGCGAGTGTAAAAAACCAAACAAAGCGTGGCTTGGTTGTTGGCCGCTCGAAATCAAACAGACCTTTGAAAAATTCCTCCATACGAATGAGTGTTGAGTGTTAAGCCGAGCGGGGAAGAAGAAGTGCGTTTCTATTCTGCGGGGGAATCAACAAAATGCCTCCGCCTATCATGAGAACGACCTTCGTCATCTCTCGATAGAGAGAGGCTGCATCGGTGCGGATGTTGCCCAGATTCAGGTCGATTTCTGTCAGACGTGCGCGGAGATTAGCTCTCTCCAATGGGTCAGTGGCCTTGATCTCAGCATCGGCGTAGCGCTCTTGTTGCGAGAGGTAATGACGACACTGGTCAGCGTATAGCGTGAGAACTTGTTCGAATGATTGCTGAACAGCATCTACTCGCTGCACGATAAGTGCATCAACTAGGTCCCTCATGAGATTTGCCTTCAGGCCAAACATGGTCTGCGCATGTTGCAGCTTGGTATTCAGAACTTCCTCTTCATGCGCCTGCTCAAGCGCCAATTGTCGCAACTTGATTCGGCTACGCTCTTCGTGCGCCGCGCTGCTTCTCATCTGAGTGGCTGCATGAAGAGCCGACATAAACATTTGCGTGTGTTGTGGAGTGATGTGCATCTGAGTTCTATTTTGTCAGGCGGCGGTTAATGTGAGCCTCGATGTCAGGCGCTAAGCCGGTAGGCACGGCGTTTGAGGATGGCTGCGGAGTATGCGGAGCGGAGTCGTCAAATTTTTCAACGGTGCCGCTATGAACTTCGGAAATAATGACGCTATCGAGAATGTCGAAGTCTCGATTGAGTTCCTTCTGGAATACCACGTCCTCAAAAATGCGCAGGGCCGCCCCTGCGATCATCAGCCAGAATCCAAGCGCGGTGGATTCTGGCAGGAATACGAATCCGGCAAAAATACAAAAGAATGGGTCAGCAATGCGACCCATGCGCCGGAAACGGCGACAGAACTGCGGCAGCCACCGGTAGTCGAAGGGCGAAGTCCCGATGTAGTAGGTGTGCTGCAAGACTCCCTTCTTGAACTCACGCCAGCGTTTCGTGCGCTGGCAACTGGAGAGGAAAAGCGAGAGCATCGCGAACCAGAACAAGAACTCAGGGTGTGCCTCTTGGTTTTCCGGCGGAATGATGGCGGCAACGATCATCAGAATGCCGGTCATGACAATCATCGGAATCGGAGCAAGGAGGCGATAGCCGATGTCCCGGCGCAAAAACACCATGACGGTCATCGCGGGATAGCGCATGACCCATTTGGAGTTCTCTCCCCTCAACCAGTCTGAGAATCGGCGGCG
>JBJONJ010000527.1:0-3082 GCA_046051905.1 Verrucomicrobiota bacterium | reverse complement strand
CCCTCATTTATCCAGCGCCTCAGCATCTCCTTCTGCTGCCCCGTCAGGCTGCGATGCGAGTTCGGCGGCGGCATCAGCTCATCGCTGTCCTCGGAAAACACACGTGCGATGATTGAACTCTTCCCCGCATCCCCCGGCACGATCGCGATGTCCCCGGACTCCACCGCCTTCATCGCCTCCTCCCGCACATCCAGCCGCAACCCCGCCTTCCGCTTGTTCCCATCCTGCCCATGGCAGTAAAAACAGTTCTCTGACAAGATGGGCCGGATGTCGCGGTTGAAGCTCAACGGCTCCGCCGCTATGCCGAAAGACGACAGGAGAAAGAAGAGTGGCAAAAAAGGCCGGTTCATGGGGGCGTATGGCAATCATCACTACGCAGACGTGACGCAAAATCTACGAGCCGGCACATCTGGCAAAGCTGATGCGGCTAAAAGTTTATTTCGCGCCTCACTTCTTCAAACGCGCATCCTTCAGCACCTCGTCAGCCACCTTCACCTCGGAGCAGTCTTTCTGAAGCATGGATGAGTAGATTTCGTTCGACTTAAAAAAACCTGTGATGGATTCGAAAGTGTTTCCGCGCACCAACGCACCGTGGACGTTGATCAGGGCTATGCCGGCGTCTTTGGAATCGCGGATCACGTTGTCTTCGATACGAAGGCGCTCGGAGCGGGCGACCGTTTGTCCGGCTTCGATGCTGTGCCAGCCGCACAGGGTGACGGTGTTTCGCCGCACGGTCACCATGTCCGCCGAGCGGGCTATCGTCTGAGGGCCTTCGGGGCAGCCGAGATAGATACCGATGCCCGCGATGTTCTCGAACGTATTGTTCTCGATGAGCGCGCCGTAGCCTTTGAATTTCAAGCCGTGCCCGCGACCTCCATGCTGCCGGTTGTTCCGATAGACGTAGCGCTGCGTGCCCTGGTTGTTGCTCGCGATGGTGCTGGCTGGCAACGACGGCAGCGGGCGGTCCAACGTGACTTTGACTTCGTCCTTCACGCGATTGTCCACGGTCAGCGCGATGGCTTCGCCGAGTCCGCGATTGGTTTTTTGATCGGCAAATCGCAAGCGGTCACCGGGAAAGATCAGCTCGTCCCAGGGCTGGATTTTCATGGTCAGCGTCCGCTCATCGTGCTGGCGCAGCAGCTCGTAGTCGAAGAAGTAGCCGGCGTTGTAGTTGTCATCGCCGAGGAGGTGAAGATCACACTGCTCGATCCATGCGGCGATGCGTCCGCCCTCGGACGAGGCGTGACCCGCGAGCCGACAGTCCGGGAAACGCGGGTCAGGCACCACATCCACATTCAGATACGCGACCTTGTCATTGCGCCCGCCATTGCCGGAGATCGCCCCCGGAGTATCGACGAGCGTGATGTCTTTGAGCACGAGCTTGTCGTTGTTTTGGTTTTGAATGAAGCCCGGCCGGTAATGCGTGGCCGCGATCCGATCCTCGACCTGCCAATGACTGCGCTCCCAGTCGCCGCGGTCTTTTTCATCGGCCGAGCCGATGCGATACACGCCCTCGCTCAGCTTGGTTCTCGCGGTTCCCGCTCGGAAGCCTCCCGCATACTTGCCGGGGAACTTGGGATGCACCTTGATCAGGAAGGTGTTGTTCCCGCTCTCGGGCCAGTAAGTTTCCAAATCCTTCACCGGATACGACGGTGGGATGGCGACCTCGATCTCGCGCGTCTCAGGCAGGACCTTCGTCACCTCCATCATGACATGGCCCGGAGTCGCCCATTTCATCGTGAGCTGCCGGAACTCGACGTTCTGGCTCCCCGAGACCTCGGAAAACAGTGTCGCGCTCGCCATCGTGATCGAGGAGCCATTGCCCTCGACGCGGAATCCCGGTGCGTGATCGATTCGGAAAGCCACGCGGTCCTCCATCGGCCCCAGCGTGTAGTCTCCCTTCTCAAAAGCCACCTCCACCGTGTGCCCAGCCTTGGCCGTCGCCGCAGCCTTGCGCAGCGTCTCCAGCACCGTGGTGCTGTCACTGCCCTTCGCGATGGTGAACCGCTTCTCCGGCGCGACGACGGTGAACTTGAACGTCTCCGACCAAGGCCCGATCTCCGGCTTCTGGATGCGCACCCGCCAAAAATACTCCCGCGGCTCCGTGAGGCTGACCATCGAGTAAAAGCGGTTCATCCCGCCACCGATCACATCCGTGGCGAGCACCTTTTTGAAGTCCGGTTCCGTTGCGATCTGAATCTCGCACTCGGGCTGATAGTCGAGTTTCATCTCCGGCCCGCGCCATTGGAAATGCGGATGGTAGTTGATGAGCTTCTTGCCATCCGCAGGCTCGAAAGGTTCGAGACGACGGCCGCCGCCAGCAGCCTGAAGCGTGGCCAGCGGTGCGACAAAGAGGGCGATGAAGAGGATTTGTCGGAGCATGATTGATAAACGGACAAGCAGGAGCAAAGCATCGCAACAAAATGCGGACGAAAGGCCGCAAGGAAAGTGGCTGCGGCTTTAGCCGCATCTGATGATGAACGATTCGGCTAAAGCCGAAGCCACTTTATGGGTCCGTGAGCGGCCGGTTATCTTTGACGACGATGTCCTCGCATTGTTTCAGCAGCACGGGCTGCGAGTCATCTTGGGGCGATCCCTTGCCGCTGAGCGCACGGGGCTTGCCGGAGTTTTCAAAAGTGTTGCCCGTGATGCTGCCGCCGGACACGAGGCTGAACTCGATGGCGCGTCGGCCTGAGTTGAGGAAGCGGTTGCCTTGCACGGTGAGATCGCTCAGCAGCGGCGTCCTGGCGGCGTGGTTCAACGATTGAAATCCGGCCGCCATCGCCACGCCATCGGGATGGATGGCGACATCTTCGAAGACGTTGTCGAGGATGCGGATGCTGTGACAGATGCCGCCTTCGTTGCGGGTGAAGAAATTGCTCGCCAGGACGATCCCGGAGCCGATGCGGGTGAAGCGGCAGTTGCGCAGCGTGCCACCGTGGCTGCCCTGAATGAGAAACCGCTGGTAGCAATCGCGAAACTCGCAGTCGCGGACTTCCCAGCCGTTGTTTTGCCAGCGCGGATTCTCCGCCACAGCCTGGGCCAAAGGCACGGCATCGCGGTCGAGAGTCAGTTCCAGATG
>JBJONJ010000526.1:0-6208 GCA_046051905.1 Verrucomicrobiota bacterium | reverse complement strand
CCGGCGCCACTGCCGCCCGTCGGATCAGGCACCCCACTAGGGCCACCGCCAGAGAACCGAGCCTCATCAAGCCCGCGACTGGTCGGCACGAAGTCCTCCATGGCATCCGCGCCACCGAACCAAGGCCAGCCTCCGACTTGGAAAACTGCACTCATTCTAGCAATCCTGCCTGCCATGGCCTTCAGGACATTCTCCGACTCCGCCCGGAAACCGGTACCGAAGGATAATGGAGAGGCAAAAACAGCGGCGTGCATGAAAGGAAAAGGAGGCTTGAGGCGATCGGGACCGCGAAGCCAGGAAATTGAAGCCACACGATCCAGCTAAAAATTCAATTAATCCTTATAATCGATCTTCCTTAGCCTTTGCAACGCTCGTTTTGAGAATTTTTAAGAGCGACGGAATTTTCCGTAAAACTGAGCACTTGAACACCCATAAGAGATAGAATTGCTCACATTTTTTTCGTTACCTCTGGCGAGGCAGGCAGGCCTTTGGGCGGATGCTCGCCGTAGCCAGTGGCCATTTGCCTTGGCCACCTCCTTTCGAGAATGCTCTACAAGCCTTGATTTTCCGGCCTTCCAGCCAGGTTAGCCTCATTTTTCTTGCAACAGGAATCTCGACATATGGACGGAATTCTTGTTAGCCTTCAAAAAATGTAAAATTCAACCAGCACGACTCCATCATGGCCAAGAAACCAGCACCAAAGAAGGCAGCCGCAAAAAAAACCGCCGCGAAACCTGCTCCCCAAAAAGCAACGCCCTCCAAAAGACCTCCGGCCAAAAAAACTGTTCCCGCCAAGAAACCGGCTCCAAAGCCTGCCACGAAGCTTGATTCGGCACCCAAAGCCACTCCGGCACCTGCTCCTGCAAAGAAACCGGAACCCGTCCCGGTCTTTAAACCCGTCTTTGAATCTCCCGCGCCCATGGCCACACCGGCACCGGCCCCAGTTTCCGTTCCGCCACCTGCTCACATAGTGACCGTCAACAAAGGAACCGCCCCTGCTGGCACCCCGCTCACCGTCTCCACCCAAGCCTCTGCCGGTGCTGCCGCGAACGGCAACACCCACCCCGCAAACATCCTCGTGCTCGTCAGCAGCGGCGGCTGGCCCGTGACCGACCTCACAAAGGACAATTTCACTCTGATGGAATACTTCGAAGTCCCCGGCCAGCAGGCTCCCTTCAGCAACAACATCACTTCCTTCCGCAACGTCGGCACCGGTGCCTACCTCCTCCAGGTGAAGCCCATCAACAGCGCCCCCTGGCGCAGTGGCCACCACCTCGCCCAGATCATCGTCTCCTCTGATGACAATCGCCAGGGCCAGGGCGCCGTGAAGATCATCATCCGTTGATCGCGCAAAAAAATGCTCCCTTCGGGAAAGGACCGCGTCGTAGCGGTCCTTTTCATTTTCCAGCTTTTCGTTCCCTTCCCCGCCGCTAGCATCCTCCTCGCTCCATGAACCGCCGCTCCTTCCTCGCCTCCACCTTCGCCACCGCCGCCGCTTCCACGCTTTCCAAAGCCGCCATCCTAGGTGGAAAGCTCTCTATCGGCCTCGATCACTTCTCCGTGCGTGCCACCGGCTGGAAAGCCGCGCAATACATCGACTACGCGGCCTCGCTGAAGCTCGACACCATCTTCCTCTCGGAGTTGACTGTGTTTGAAAGCTTCGAAGACGCCTACTTGAAGGGCCTCAAGGAGCAGGCCGACCGTCTCGGCATCCAAGTTTATGTTGGCACCGGCAGCGTCTGCGAGAGCTCGAACACGTGGAAACCAGCGAATGGCACCGGCGCGGATCATCTCGCCCTCACCATCAAAATCGCCAAGGCGCTCGGCTCGCCCGTCGCCCGCTGCTACCTCGGCAATCAAAAGGATCGCGCCACCGATGGCGGCATCGCGAAGCACATCGAAAACACCCTCAAGGCCATCAAAGCCAACCAAAGCCGTGCGGAATCCGAAGGCATCAAGATCGCCATCGAGAACCACGCGGGCGACATGCAGTCCGCAGAGCTTCGTGAACTCATCGAGGTTGCTGGCAAAGGCTACGTCGGAGCCAACATCGACCCCGGCAATGCCGTCTGGGCGCTCGAAGAGCCGATGAGACACCTCGAAGTGCTCGGCCCCGTCACCGTCTGCTCCAGCGTGCGCGACAGCTTGCTCTGGGAAGGTGAACACGACTCCATCGTCGTGCAGTGGACCGCCATCGGTGAAGGCCTCATCGACTTCAAAGCCTACGCCAAACGCTTCGCCGAACTCGCCCCCGGCGTGCCGCTTCAAGTCGAGACCATCTCCGGCTTCTCACGCCCCTTCGAAGTCACCAAAGACGACTTCTGGACGATCTTCCCCGGCCATCGCGACAGCGACATGTTCAAAGCCTGGCTCGAACTCGCCAAGAAAGGCAAAAAGCTCGACAGCTTCAAAGCCCCCGACGGCGCCGGCAAAAAAGACGCCGAGATCGCCTACCAAAAAGGTGAGTGCGAACGCAGCCTCACCTGGCTGAAGGCGAAGGTGTGAGAGCCGGCCAAGGCGTGACATCGGCTCATGATACATCGGTCAGAAGCGGCAAGTTGCCCACACTTCCCGGGCATGCAGGCGCTTTACCGCATGTGCAGAGGACTTGCTTGGCCTTTGATTGTCCTTCGCAGAAGGCATGCACAATCTAAAAAACGCCTTTACCTCGCCCGCTTCTTCTCCAGCCCGCGATAGACGCCGAAATCGTTGAAGAAGAACTTTTTGGCAAGCCAGTACATCCAGTGCTTCTCGGGGATCTCCTCCCCTTCGCGCCATTGGCTGGTACGCGGGGTCATGCTCTCGATCTCGGCCATGGCGGTCTGGCGAATGGTGCTGTCCTTGGCGGTGTGCTTGGTGACGACGGCCTTCACGAGGTCCGGACGTTCCAGAACGATGCAGCCGCGGGTGTTTTCCGCGGCGATGTGGCGGAAGTCGCGCAGGAACTCGCTCTTGGTGAAGACATCGAACAGGTCATCGCTGGTGCGAACGCTTTCCTTGGCGAACTGGATGATCGGGCAAGGCTCGATGGCGCCGGTGGGGCTGATGTGGTGGCTGATGCCATTGGCCATGGGGCAGAGCGCCTGGCCTTGATGATCGTAGTAGGCATCGACGATGGCGATGGGTAGCTTCACCCGCATGTTGACGACGAAGCGGCGCACCTGCGTGATCTGATCGGGCGTCAAAGCCAGCTCGGCACTGATCTTTGGGCCCACGGGGCGGTAAGTGTGATACCAGGCGTAGTGCACACCCATGTCGATGAGGCGGCGCAGCCAGGTCTCGGTGAGCAGGTCGTCGATGTTCGTTTTGCAGAGGCTGGTGGCCACGCCGGTGAGCACTTTAGCGTCGAGGCAGTTTTGCAGGCCACGCAGGGTGCGGGTCAAAACGTCCGTCTTCCCGCGGCGCTCGTTGCTGACGACCTCCGTGCCCTCGATGCTCACGAGCGGGGTGATGTTCCCGAGCTTGCGCATGGCGGTGGCGGCTTTCTCGGTGATCATCTGGCCGTTCGTGAAGACCTGGAAGTAGGCGTCCGGGTGCATCGCAAGGAAGTCGAAGAGCTCCGGGTGCATGAAGGGCTCGCCGCCGAGGATGCCGAAGAAGGCGTTCCCGCGCCGCTTGGCGTCGTTCACGATCTTGTTCAGCTCGTCGAGGTTCAGGGACTCGCGCGGTCTATCGACATCCACCCAGCAGCCCTGGCAACGCAGATTGCAGGAATTCAGGATGGAGATGTAGAAGAAGGGCGGGAAGAACTGGCCCTGCTTCATGCGCTGCTTGTGCAGCATCACCGAGCGCGCCCCTTTGTAGCCGAAATTCCAGCCGATCTTGGCGAGACAAAGCGGATCGACGGTGCGGAGGATGCGGGAGGTGAGGGAGAGGAGCATGGAGGAGAATGACGAATGACAGAATGACGAACGGTCAATCCGGTCAGTTTGGTCAAAAAAGCATCAAGGACTTCCCTGCCCTACCAGCGGATGACGGAGCTGGCCCAGGTGAAGCCACCGCCGAAGGCGACGAGGAGGATGACATCGCCTTTTTTGATCAAGCCGGCCCGGCGTGCCTCATCGAGGGCCACGGGGATGGTGGCGGCGCTGGTGTTGCCATACTTGTCGAGGTTCATGAAAACCTTCTCGTTCGGCAGATTGAGCCGCTCGGCGATGGCACCGATGATGCGGGCATTCGCCTGATGCGGAATGACGAGGGAGACATCTGCGGCGGTCAGGCCTGCCATCTCCAGCGCCTGCTGGGAGGCCTCGAGCATGCGGGTGACGGCGTGCTTGAAGGTCTCGCGTCCTTCCATGTGGATGGTGTTCGGACGCGAGGCGATGTTTTCCGGCGTGAGCGGGCAGGCAGAGCCGCCGCCGGGCACCTTGAGAAGGTCTACCAGATTGCCATCGCTGCCCATGACGGTGCTCAGCACGCGGCCTTGGGCATCGGGCTCCTCGTTTTCACAGGCCTTGCGGATCACAACCGCGCCCGCGCCATCGCCGAAGAGCACGCAGGTGTTGCGGTCCTGCCAGTTGACGAGGCTGGAGAGTTTTTCCGCGCCGATGACGAGCGCGGTGGTGCGGTTCCCGGTGTTGATGAAGTGGCGTGCCACTTGGAGGGCGTAAAGGAAGCCGGAGCACGCGGCGGAGACATCGAAGCAGACCGCGTTGGGCGCACCGATCTTCTTTTGCACAAAGCAGGCGGTGCTGGGGAAGGCCATATCGGAGGTGACGGTGGCCACGATGATGAGTTGGATGTCCTCCGGCTTCACACCGGCATCGGCCATGGCACGACGGGCGGCCTCGGCAGCCATGTCGGACGTGGCCTCATCCGGCGCCGCGATGCGGCGCTCCTTGATGCCGGTGCGGGAGGTGATCCACTCGTCGGACGTTTCGACAATCTTCGAGAGGTCTTCATTGGTCAGCACTTTGGAGGGCATGTAACTGCCGGTTCCGATGATGCTGGAGGCGCAAAAGGGCTGCGAGCTAGGCGTGGGCATGATTCAAAATGGAGTGCTGGGTGGCGGCGGCCTCGATATGCGGATTGATCTGATGCTTGATCGACTCGCAGGCCTGCCGGATGGCGTTTTTCATGGCGTAAGGCGAGGCGCCGCCATGGGCGATGATGGTGATGCCATTGAGACCGAGCAGCGGCATGCCGCCCGCCTCATCGGCGCTGGTCTGCTGGTGGACGCGTTTGAAGGCGGGCTTGGCGAGCATGGCACCGATCTTCGTTACGGTGCCAGCCATGATCTCGCGTTTGATCATGGCAAACATGGCGTGGGCGAGTGCTTCGGCCGTTTTTAAGATGATGTTCCCGGTGAAGCCATCGCAGACGACGACGTCCGGCGGATCTTCCCAGATGTCGTGGCCTTCCACATTGCCGCGGAAGTGGAGGCCCTTCGTGTGGCGGAGCAGCTTGCCGGTCTCCTTGCAGAGCGCGTTGCCTTTCTCCTCCTCGGTGCCGTTGGACATGAGGCCCACGACGGGCTCCGCACGGCCGAGCACATGGCGGGCAAAGGCGGTGCCCATGATGGCATTCTGGACGAGATGCGCGGGCTCGCTGTCGGGATTCGCCCCGGCGTCGATGAGCAGCCAGTTTTTCGTCAGCGAGGGCATGATGGCCACGATGGCCGGCCGCTCGATGTGCGGCAGGGTGCGCAGCTTGATGAGGGAGGCGGTCACTGCGGCTCCGGTATGCCCGGCACTCACGACGGCATCGGCTTTCCCCTCTTTGACGAGGTCCACGGCGCGGGAGATGGAGCTGTCCTTCTTTTTGCGCACGGCATCGAGGCCGCTGTCATGCATATCGACGACCTGGGAGGCGGGCACGATTTCGAGTTTCGGGCTGGAGACGCCCTGGGCTTTCAATTCACGCTCCACGACTTCCGGCACGCCCACCAGGAAAATCTTCTCCACCTGTGGCAGCGACTCGAGGGCGAGCTTCACGCCGCCAATCGGGTTCTGCGGGGCGTGGTCGCCACCCATCACATCGAGAGCGATCTTCATTCCGGGAGTTCTGGTAGGTGCTTCAAAATCAAGGCGTTCGGCAGCGGTTTAAAGCGTGCCGTGCCGGGTTTGCAATCGGGAGTTTAGCACGTCCTGACCCTCCTCAGGGAAGATCAAAGATCACGCCATCGCGTCGGCGACGGATTTGAACATGTAATAGCCCCAGCCATGAGCGGAGTCGCCATTCCAGTCCGGATCGTAGTGCTGGCTGCGGA
>JBJONJ010000525.1:0-2831 GCA_046051905.1 Verrucomicrobiota bacterium | reverse complement strand
GCCGGATTTAACCGCCACCACCGAAGGTTCGCGAAGGACGATGCCGTGATCTTTGACATAAACGAGAGTATTTGCTGTGCCAAGGTCGATGCCGATGTCGTTGGCCACGAATCCAAAAAGTTTGCCGAACATTGATTTATGAAATTGGGAATAAGGAAAATGGGATGAGAGAAAGTCGCAGAACTGAAAATCAGCAGGCAGCAGCACTTCCAGCTTTTTTAAGAATCACAAAAAGCCAAGCCGCATACGAAATTCAGGCCAGTCCGATGGTAAAACTGCCTGAAAAAGCGTCAAGGAGAGTTTCGGGAGCCACCCGGATCGGGGTTGGCCCATGACAGACTGGCTCAAATCGGCCTAAAATCCGCCCAAATGAACCGCGAGACCCTCATTTCCCGTCTGAAAGACTCGTCCGCCCCCTTTGACATCGCCATCATCGGCGGCGGGGCCACCGGGCTGGGAGCGGCGGTCGATGCCGCCTCCAGGGGCCACTCGGTGGTGCTCATTGAGCAATCGGATTTTGCCAAAGGCACCTCCAGTCGCAGCACCAAGCTCGTCCACGGAGGCGTGCGCTATTTAAAGCAAGGCAATGTCTCCCTCGTGCTCGAGGCGCTGCGTGAGCGTGGACTGCTCGTGCGCAATGCGCCGCATCTCGTGCATAGCCTACCCTTCATCATCCCGAGCTATCATTGGTGGGAAGGCCCCTTCTACGGCATCGGTTTGAAAATGTATGATGCGCTCGCCGGCCAGCTTGGTTTGCAGCCTTCACGGTATCTCACGCGTGAGGAGATCATCGAGAGCCTGCCCACATTGGAGACCGAGGGGCTCGATGGTGGCATCGTGTATCACGACGGTCAATTTGATGACGCGCGTCTCGCCATTCATCTCGCTCGCACCGCCGTGAACCATGGTGGCATCTTGCTCAACCATACGCGCTGCACGGGTTTGATGAAGGAGAACGGTCACATCATCGGCGTGCTGGCCGAATGTGTGGAAAGTGGCGCTCAGCATGAAATCCGCGCTCACTGCATCATCAATGCCACCGGTGTCTTCGTCGATGAGGTTCGGCAAATGGACGAAGCTCAAGCGACCCACATCGTCTCACCAAGCCAGGGCATGCATCTCGTGCTGCCTCGTGAGTTCATGCCATCGGACTCCGCCATCATGATTCCGAAGACGGACGATGGACGCGTGCTCTTCGCTGTGCCGTGGCATGGCCGTGTCGTCATCGGCACCACCGACACGCCGGTGCATCATGCTTCACTCGAACCGCGTCCGCTGCCGGATGAGATCGAGTTCCTCATGACGCATGCCGCACGCTATCTCACGCGTGATCCGAGGCTCTGTGATGTGCTGAGCATGTTCGCGGGCCTGCGACCGCTGGTGGCATCGAAGGAAGCAGGAAGCACCACCGCGCTTTCACGTGATCACACGATCCTCGTCTCCGATTCCGGCCTCATCACCATCACCGGCGGCAAGTGGACGACCTACCGTCGCATGGCGGAGGATGTGATCGATCATGCCGAGTTGATCGGCGGCATCGGAGCGAAGCGATGCATGACGCACGAGCTTCGCATTCACGGCTCCGACACTATTCTCCCAGCCACCGATCCGCTCGCCCTTTATGGCAGCGATGCGTCGGCGATCCGTGACCTCATGAAACGTGAGCCCGAGTGGAGCGGTAAAGTGCATCCGAAGCTCGATCTCACCTGCGCCGAGGTCATTTTCCATGCTCGTCATGAAATGGCACGCACGATAGGCGATGTGCTGGCAAGACGCAGCCGCAGCCTGCTGCTCGATGCCCAAGCCAGCATGTCCGCCGCACCTCGCGTGGGACATCTGCTCGCCTCGGAGCTTGGCTGGGATGAGGCAAAGACCTCCCACGAGATCGACCGCTTCCAGAAACTGGCCGCGGGATACCTCCTCGAAGGTTGATCAACTCACGGGAAAAGACCGCGCATCTGCTTCGCCTCATGCACCCGCTGGATGCCCAGGCTCAGCGCCGCGAGGCGCATGCCCACGCCGCGCTTTTTGGCAAAGTTCACCGTCTGCACAAAGGAATGCTCCAGGATGCGGTAGAGCTTGCTCATCACCTCGCCCTCATCCCAGAAGAAGCTCTGGAGGTCCTGCACCCATTCGAAGTAGCTCACCACCACGCCACCGGCATTGCAGAGGATGTCCGGAATGAGAAAAATCTCCGGGCGTTGGGCGATGATCGCATCCGCCTCGGGTGTCGTGGGGCCGTTGGCACCTTCCGCGAGGATTCGGCATTGGATCTTCGCCGCGTTCTCCGCCGTGATCTGCCGCTCGAGCGCCGCAGGCACCAGCACATCACACGGAATCAGCAAAAGCTGCTCGTTGCTGATCCCTTCCGCTCCATCGAAACCCACCACGCTGCGTGTCTTCGCCACATGCTCGTCCAGCTTTTGAAGATCGATGCCCTTGGCGTTGTAGAGACCGCCATACGCATCGCTCACGGCGAGGATTTTGATCCCCTGGCGGGCCATTGTGCTCGCCGCGATGCTGCCCACGTTGCCATAGCCTTGCACCACCGCCGTTGCGCCGCTCGCGGCAATGCCGAGCGTGTCCATCGCTCGTGAAACCAGATAGGCCACACCACGTCCCGTCGCCTCGCGACGCCCGAGAGAGCCGCCGAGCCCCACCGGCTTGCCCGTGACCACCGCCGGCACGCAGTGAGCGCTTTGCAGCGAGTAGGTATCCATGATCCACGCCATCGTCTGCTCGTTTGTGCCCATGTCCGGCGCAGGAATATCGATCTGCGGGCCGATGAAAGGGATCAGCTCCTGCGTGTAGCGTCGCGTCAGCCGCTCCAG
>JBJONJ010000524.1:0-2955 GCA_046051905.1 Verrucomicrobiota bacterium | reverse complement strand
AGGTCGTTTTGCATTCCCCGGCGAGGAACCAGCATCTGGATGTGACCTACAACGTGGCGACGCTAGTTGGATCGTATGTCCGCTTGAAGAACCTCGGCGAAGTGAAGATCGAGAAGTGCCTTGTCGTGTTTCCACGCAATGACTACGAGCCTGACATCGTGTTTTTTGGCCCAGCCAAGGCCGCCACGCTCAAGCAGGACACGATGAAGTTTCCGGTACCTGATTTGATTGTCGAGGTGTTGTCCGAGAGCACCGAGGAGCGGGATCGCGGGGTGAAGTTCCAGGATTACGAGGCCCATGGCGTGCAGGAATACTGGATTGTGGACGCGGAGCGTGGCGTGATCGAACAGCATGTGCTGGTCGGAGATTGCTACGAACTGCGAATGAAGTCCGGCAGTGGCACCCTGGTCAGCGAAGCGATTTCTGGCTTCAAAGCACCGGTGGAGGCGTTTTTTGATTCCAAGGCAAACACGGTGGCGCTGCGTGGGCTGCTTTGAGATAGATTCGATGCAATGGGCACATCAGTGTTGTCGGCTGATCTTCAGGATTTCCTGGAAGTTGTCCTCGGTAATCCAATCAGCTCTGCCGTTCTCAAACAGAACCAGTCTTTTATTGGCATCCTCGGGCATGAAACCACCTGCCAATGGGGCTGCTAGCATAATTCGCGACTCTTCGTCATTCGTATTGGTGGGCGGTAGGAAAATCCAATCACATTCGGTTTCATCAGCAGGATGCACAAACAAGGGGAAGCTTCCTTCCGAGTTGTTGGCAAAATCCACGAGAGAACTATAACTCTTGGGCCACTGGTTCTGAGCTGCATGAAACTTTTCGACGATGCTGTGAGCTTGCTGGAGGCGGTTGAGTGACAAAATCCAGGGTGAGGCTGTTGCAAACCCGGTAAAAGCCGGTCGCAAGATGGCGGCGATCATCAGAAGCAAACCTGCGGCGACGACGATTCGCATGGGCCGAACAGACTTTGCTTTTGCCAGGAGCATGATTTGACTCGTGATGTGCGCTCACTTCACCCCGATGCAGTAAACGGCTTTCTCGCTGCGGAGGAAGAGCTGGTCGCCGCTGACGGCGGGGGTGGCGTTGAACTGGGTGGTGTCGAGGGAGAGTTCGTTGGTGCGGATCATTTCATACTGCGGCTTGGCGGCGAGGATGAAGGTCCCGTTGCGGCGGGAGACGCAGATGAGTTTGTCACCGATGAGCACAGGCGACGCGTAGAAGGGCTTGCCGCCGCCGCGGGCACCCATGAGGACACGTTCGCGATAGACGTCCTTGCCGGTTTTGGCGTCGATGCAGGTGGCGAAGCCCTGGTCGTTGATGACGTAGAGGTGGCCGTCTTTGAGAATGGGCGTGGGGACGTAGCTGCTGGTGTTGCTGTCCCACAAAACGGCGTTGGAAGAGGTGTCGCCCTGGCCGCCGAGTTTGATGGCGACGCTGCGCGTGGAGGGGAAGCCGCCGAAGAGGTAGGCTTTGTCGCCATCGGGCACGAGGCTGGGGGAGACATTGCCGGTGAGGCCGTGCTGCGCATACCAGCGGAGCTTGCCGGTGGCGGGATTCATACCCCAAAGCTCCTGCGGCACGGCGATGACGAGATCGGTGACACCGTCGTGGGTGTACACATTTGGCGTTCCGTAGGCCATGCCGAATTCGCCCTCGGCTTTCCACGCGATCTTGCCGGTCTTTTTGTCGAGGCCGATGATGGCCTGGGATTCATCGCTGGCATTGATGATGACCAGATCGCCCACGAGCATCGGGCTGGCGGCGGAGCCCCAGCGGGTGCGGCCAGAACTGGTGCCGCAGGAGGTCTGCCAGAGCTGCTTGCCAGTCATGTCAAAGGTCAGCGCCCCCGTTTTACCGAAGAAGACATACACGCGCTCGCCATCGGTCACGGGGGTCTGCGTGGCGTAGCCGTGCTCGGTGATGTAGCCACGCCATGGGTCCTCCTCAGCGGCGGAGGGCACCTTGGCTTCCCAGAGGATTTTGCCATCGGCCTTGCTGAGGCAGAGGAGATGCCTCGTGAGCTTTGACATGTCCTTGGCGTCTTCCTTATCGCCGTAGCCGGTCCAGCAGGTGACGAAGACTTTGTCGCCAAACACAATCGGGCTCGATGAGCCAGGGCCGGGCATCTCGGCCTTCCAAACGATGTTTTCGGAGTCGCTCCAGGTCAGCGGGACTTTGGAATCCGTCACCATGGCCGCTCCAGTGGGGCCGAGGAAGCGCGGCCAGTCCGTCGGCGCTGCGGCGTGAAGCGTGGCGGTGGCAAAAGCGAGGGCGAAAATAGGTTTCATGGCGGCAGGAGAACCCTGCGGGGTGGAAAAAGTTACGAGAGGCTTTCTAGCACCTTCCGCAGACGCTCCACGGGAAGGCCGACGACATTGGTGAAGGAGCCGTCCATGCGTTCGAGCAGCATCTCGGTATGCGCCTGAATGCCGTAGGCACCGGCTTTGTCGAGCGGGTTCACCTTGGAATGGTAATCGCGGATGATGGCGTCGGTCAGCGGCTTGAAGGTGACATGCGTGATCACATGAAAATCCCTCACCACGCTGCCATCGTGGGCGAGCACGACGCCGGTGCAGACCTCGTGTGACCTTCCTGAGAGTCGGCGAACCATCTGAAGAGCCTCCTCCATGTCCGCAGGCTTTGCCAGCGGCTCTCCATCCACATAGACGAGGGTATCTGCTCCGAGCACGAGATGGCCTGGGCGCATGTTGGAAGCCGCGAGAGCCTTTCGCCGGGCATTTTCCACCGTGAGCTGTTCAGGCGTCAGCGAGGCATCGTGGGCCTCCTCGACCTCGGTGGCGAGGATTTCAAAGGGAATGCCCGCTTCGCGGAGCAGATCCGCCCGGCGTGGTGACGCGGAGGCGAGCACGAGATCGCGTGAGGTGCTCACGCGTTGCGTTTTTCGATGGCGGCCACGTCGTCCTGGCGGATCACGCCGTCACGCTT
>JBJONJ010000523.1:0-4282 GCA_046051905.1 Verrucomicrobiota bacterium | reverse complement strand
GTTTTTGGCCATTGAAGTGCTCCTGAGGCGCAGGCCAGATGTCCGCCGGTGGTTTTTCGCCAAAGTGCTGCTCATAGCTGCTCAGCGTGGCGCTGTATTGATCGAAGTAGCGATCATCCTCCCGCTTTCCGCCGCGCGTGGGGCCGTGGTGCAGCTTTCGCCCGAGCACATGGCCGCAGAGATCTTCCCAGTAAGACTCGGTGTAGATCAAATGCAGGTGCCAGGCCTGATCCACCGTGTCCGAAGGCGTCGCCGCATGCCCCGCACGGACCGCGAGGTAGAGAAAGCGCCGATACTCCTCGATCACGCGCATGGTGAAGTCCGCGCTCCAGTTGTTTTCACGCGCCAGACGCCTCGCAAACGGGAACACGTCCGTGGATTCATTGAAACGAAAGGCTCGCAGCCTCTCCCAAAGCGCATCGTCAGCGGGATACATGCCGCGCATGCTGCCGGACGAAATGAAACGCGCAAGGTCTCTGTTTCGAGTGCCGGATTCCAAGCGGGTCAGTTCCCAGATGATTGAGCCGAAAAGAACGAAAGAAGCAAAAAAGGGGAACCTCGGTCTCTGAGATTTTTCGACCCTTTTCGTTTCTTTCGGCCACCTCCTTCTGACTGCACCCATTCACTCTTGCCAGCACGGGACGCTTCCGCTTGGATGGCGGACGATGGCTGTCCATCGGCTTTCGCAGCGGCGAGGGCAGGCGGCCCGCATTTCCCAGCACCCCTTCCCCTCCTCCCTACCATGGCATCCGACGAAGCTTACCGACTAGCGGAACTGAAGATTGCAGAAGCCCTGCGGTCAGGGGCGAAGGAACTCGATCTCAGTGTTCCATATGGTGAAAAGCACGACGCCAAGCGATTAACCGAACTGCCGGAGTCGCTGAGCCGGCTCACCCAGTTGCAGTCGCTGAAGGCCTCCCACAACCGACTGACGACTCTGCCGGAGTCGCTGGGCCAGCTCACCCAGTTGCAATCGCTGTACCTCGCAAGCAACCAACTGACGACGCTGCCGGAGTCGCTGGGCCAGCTCACCCAGTTGCAATCGCTGGACCTCGCGAACAACCAACTGGCTGCGCTGCCGGAGTGGCTGGGCCAGCTCACCCAGTTGCAGTCGCTGGACCTCTCCAACAACCAACTGACAGCGCTGCCAGAGTTTCTGCGCCAACTCACGCAGTTGCGGTCGTTAAACCTTGGAGCAAACAGGTTGGCGGAGTTGCCGAAGTGGTTCGGTGGATTAGTGAATCTGCAAGGTTTATATCTGTATCGAAATCGCCTCGTAACAATTCCAGACGAACTGTCACAAATCGCTGGCCTGAAGTCACTTGAATTGGGAGGCAACCGGCTCGGTCAAGTTCCTGCGATTATTCAATACCTGCCCAACTTGCGAACGTTAACACTTCACGCAAACGGTATACGGACACTGCCGATGTGGTTGGGTGATTTAACCTCTTTGGAATTACTTCACCTCCAAGATAACCAGTTGACCGATCTGCCAACGAGCATTGTAAGGTTGGAAAAATTGTCAACATTCACGGCGGAAAACAATCCATTCAACCCTGAACTTGCTGCCGCCTGCGAGAAGGGTGTATACGACGTCAAACGCTACCTGCGCGAGATGGGTAAAGGTGCGCAAAAGCGCTATGAGGCCAAACTTTTAATTCTGGGTGATGGCAATGAAGGCAAGACTTGTGTCTCTCGTGCCCTGCGTGGTCTTCCATTCCGCAAGCAGGTATCGACCCGCGGTGTGGATGTGGTTCCTTGGAAAGTGAAGCATCCAGAAGATGAGTCATACCTTTCCAGTGGCATTACTCTCAACATCTGGGATTTCGAAGGTCAGGAGATCAGCCACCAGACCCATCAGTTCTTCCTTACCTCGCAAGCTCTCTATTTGTTGGTCTTCAAATGCCGCGATTTGTTCCTGATGGATCGTGCGGAATACTGGCTGGACACGATTCGAGCCCGCGCGCCCAAGGCCAAGGTTGCCATCGTCATCAGCCAGTGTGAAGAACGATCACCCCACGTGCCTCTGGACCGCCTCGAAGCGCAATACAAAGACCTTCTTGCCGACGAGTGGTTCTTTCCTGTTGGCTGCGAGAACGAGAAAAACATCGACAATCTGCGGGATTTCCTGCGACGCTCCGCAGCGAAGTTGGAGTTCATGGGTTTGCCTTGGCCGCAAACCTATGAACGGGCGGAGACAGCGCTGAAGAAAAAGGCAAAAACCAAGGCGGCCCACCTGACACGCAAGCAGCTCAATGCGATTCTAAAGAAGGCGGCGGTGAGTCCTGATAACTTTGACGGTGCCGCTGGTGCCATGGAACGCATTGGAGTGATCACGCAGTTTCCA
Source organism: Verrucomicrobiota bacterium (assembly GCA_046051905.1). Classification (GTDB taxonomy): domain Bacteria; phylum Verrucomicrobiota; class Verrucomicrobiia; order Verrucomicrobiales; family Verrucomicrobiaceae; genus Prosthecobacter. The sequence continues at coordinate 1,935 of JBJONJ010000523.1, read as the reverse complement.
GATTGTCCCGATTTGAATGACTTTGTGGTGATTAAACCCCAGTGGCTGACCAAGGCCATCAGCAAGGTGATGGAGGACGGCAAACTTTCCGAGGACAAAGGTGAGATCGAACTGCGGCGCATGGAGTCCATCTGGAGCCGGGCGAGGTATGACGGAATGTTCCCGATCTTTCATGACTGCATGAAGGAGTTCGAACTCTGTTACGATCTGGAAGATCACAGCCAATGCTGTCTGGTGCCGCTCCGCTTCGGTTACGTCCCACCTGCCATTCCTTGGACGATCGGGATGGAAATCAAAACGCGGCGGATGGAGTACAAGCTCAACATTCGACCGCCAATGGGGATCATGAGCCGCTTCATCGTGAAAACGCATCACATGATCGTGAAGACGATGGAACATCCCAAGGGCGTGTATTGGCACAACGGCGTGTTTCTGCGGACTCACAGCCCCGTGGCCAGCGAAGCCCTCTGTGAGTTCATTCCCGATGAGCGGCTTCTCCGCGTCGAAGTCCGCGCCGCTTTTCCGCAGGCAATGTGCGAACAGATCCATGGTTACATCCAGGCGGTGTTCTCATTCTTTGGCGGCCTTTCGGCGGAACGTTCGTTCGGTTGCATCAAAGACACCGATGGCACCGAATCCCAATGCAAGGGGCTCCATACGGAGAAACGAATCTATACGGCCATCGCCAAAGAGCGTGAGACCATCGACTGCGAGTTCGAAGAGCATGAGGTTGATCCTCGGCTGTTGGTGTCCGGCATCAGCAGCTTCGGAGGATTCGTTGAAGAACGGTTGGCGGCTGTCGTGAAAGAAGCCGTGAAAGCCACGGTGCCTGACTGGGCTGAACCGTTCCTGCACGGTGTCGGAAGCCTGCACGCCTGGGCGCAGGCCAACAGCGCCAAGCTCGATCAACTTCTCCACGGACAGGCAACTCTCTCTGCTGAGTTCAAGCAGGAGGCAGAGCAGAAGCTGAACGAGTATCTGACCCTCATGGCCAAGCTTCTGGATGACCGTGACTATCATGCCGCCCCAGGGCTTATTGCCATCTCGACGAAAGACAGGTCCGCCTGGAATCCGGTGGGTTATTTCAAATGCACGTATGTGCTCACACCCTTCTGCGAGTGCGAAGGACATGTGCATCCTTGCTTCGATGGAAGTGTGGAATTCACTCGGGACCGCGCGTGGTGGCGTATGACTTCTCCGTGGATCGCACGGGCCACCAAACTGCTCTCGGCCGGGCTGAAGCTAGGCTTCGCTGGATTGCCGCTGACGATCGGTTCCGAGGCCGCGAAGGCGATTGAGGATCAAGTGAAGCTGATGGAGGCCTTGACCGAGCATCTGGAGCTCGACGTGCCTGATGTGCCAGACGACACCGGCGAAGATGATGTGCTCAATGGAGCAACTCGGCGTGACCTGCGGTCGAAAGACATCGAGACACGATTGGCTCGCGCCTCGCTTGCCCGCTTGCTGGAAGAACTGGCTCCGAGCAACTACAAAGCCCGTCAATGGGGCTCCCTGAGTCGGATACGTATGCCGGACCTGTCCTACCGCTGGCTTTGTGATGCCTGCGCGAAGCGAACCAGGAAGTAGTGGCGGACTCTGCGGATAAGAATGTCCGCAATACGGTGGCGGGGCCGCGCTGGAAACGAAAAGGGCAACGCGAACGCGTTGCCCTTCGTGATTCGTGGGTGGCGGCGGCTCAGACCGTCTTGCGCTTCCGTTTGATGTGGAGCTGGGCGGTGCTGCGCTGGATCATGGCCATGACGGCGGCGACTTCTTCCTGCTGTTCGCCGGGCTTGAGATCGGCGAGGCTCTTCTGGGCGCGGGCGAGGGCTTCTTCGACGGCTTTTTCGTCGATCTTGTCCGCGTCGATGGCCATGTCGGTCAGGATGCGGGTGACGGTGCCGGTGACTTCGACCAAACCTTCGCCGACGGCCA
>JBJONJ010000522.1:0-4415 GCA_046051905.1 Verrucomicrobiota bacterium | reverse complement strand
GGGATCGGCAAGCAAATCTGTTCTCAGTGCCTCGAGATCTTTTTCCACCTGAGCCAGATCAGCGAAATCCACCATGCCAAGGATGAAGTGATCCTGAACTTTGCCTGTGCCGACGAGTACTCGGCCCCGCGAGTCAAAAAGAACGCCATCGCCACTCTCATCGACATAGTAGTGATGAGGTGATTCGGCTGCATGGATGGCATCTCATACGTTGCCTTGCTGCCGTCGACTTGGCAATTGTTTGACGATCATCGCCTTTGTTCCTTCCAAGAAAAGGGGGCAACTGCGTCACTGCGCCCATTCTTCCTCGAAGTAGCGGACGAGGGCCTGGTTGCTGAGGTGGTTGGTCTCGGTGGTGAGGCGGGACATGTCGGGCGGGAAGCGGGGGAGCTGGGCGAGAGTTTCTTCGTTGATGAAGCGCAGGCCTTCGGGGAGGGCGGAGGGGGCGCTGAGAGGCTTGTTGGAGGCGAGGATGAAGCCCCATTCGCCAAAGCTGGGCACGAAGGTGTGGTAAGGCTCAGTGTGCAGGCCGGTGGCTCGCAGAGTGGCATCGACGCACCAGAAGGATTTCCTCGCCACATACGGCGAGGTGCTTTGCACGACGACCGCGGCCTCGGCGCTCAGGCTGCGGCGGAGGCGCTGGTAGAAGGTGGTGCTGTAGAGCTTGCCGAGGGAGAAATTCGAGGGATCGGGGAAGTCGATGATGACGAAATCGAAGGGGCCGCGAGGCTCACCGAGCCAGATGAAGGCGTCGGCATTCTCGACCTTCACACGGGGACTGGTGAGGGCATTTTGATTGTGCGGGGTGAGCAGTTCGTTGGTGGCAAAGAGCTGCGTCATGGCGGGATCGAGATCGACGAGCGTGACGCTCTCGATGCGTGGGTAGCGCAGCACTTCGCGGGCGGCCAGGCCATCGCCTCCGCCGAGGATGAGGACGTTTTTGGCGTTTGGAAGCCGCGAGAGACCGGGATGCACGAGGGCCTCGTGGTAACGGTACTCGTCCTTCGTGCTGAATTGCAGGTTGCTGTTGAGGTAGAGACGAAGCTCGTGCTTCGACGCGGTGAGCACGATGCGCTGGTAGGGCGTGGATTCGGCGTAGATGACGGGATCTGGAAAGGCGGCGACCTCGCCCCAGCGGGTGATTTTTTCACCCGAGAGCATGCCGACGATCAAAATGGCCGAAACGAGGCCCCCGGTGAGCCACAGGCCGGTTTTCTGCGGCAATTCATGCCGCAGCATGCGCAGCGCCAGCAGGCCGACAGCCGCATTGATGAGTCCAAAGAGGAAGGCGGAGCGCACGAGGCCCAGATACGGCATCAAGACGAGCGGGAAGAGCAGCGAGGCGAGCAGGGCACCGATGTAATCGAAGCTGAAAACATTCGAGACGAGGTCTTTGAAGGCAAAGCGACCCTCCAGCACGCGGAGCAGCAAGGGGATCTCCAAGCCCACGAGCGCCCCGATGAGAAAAACGATGCTATAGAGCGGGATGCGGAAGGACACGCTCCAGCCAAAGAGCAGGAAGAGCAGCGCTGCGGAGCATCCGCCGAGCAGGGCGATCATGAATTCCACGCGGATGAAGGTGGCGATGAGGTTTCCGGTGAAAAAGCGGGAGAACCACGAGCCGACTCCCATCGCGAAAAGATACACGCCGATGACCGTGGAGAACTGCGTCACCGAATCTCCAAGCAGGTAACTGGCGAGGGTGCCCGCGATGAGCTCATAGACCAGCCCACACGTCGCGATAGCGAAGACGGAGAGCAGGAGAAGCCAGGGCTTGGGAGACATCAGGAATGATGAATGATGAATGGTTCAGAGGGAGTCGTTGTGAACCTGGGTAAGTTCCCACTCCCATGGCCAGAAGCCTGTTTTCCGCCAGTGGAGGAGCCAGGGTGTTTGAAGCTGGTTGGCCCGCTCACGCACAGCGATAGCGAATGAGTTGCCGAGGCCGGTGACGTGGATGCGCTGGGTGGTGACACCCAGCTTTGGAGAGGCCTGCACGATGGGTTCGAAGGTTTCGATGTCGAGCGTGGCAAATCCGCCGAGGGCTTTTTGCAACTCCGGCATGACGTTTGGTGCGTTCAAGCCCTGCGGTCCGGCAAAATCAGGGGCTAGCATGAGCCCCACGGTCTCCCAGTCAGGCTCCTCCAAAGCCTCGATAAAGGTTTCCTGCGCGGCGAGAATCTGCCGCTCGGGGGAACGCAAAAACAGCCACCACAAGACCCAGGCGAGGAGGAGGCTGATGAGAAGGAAAACAACGCGTCGGAGCATGCCGGATCGCAGCATGATCCGGCGCGGATGTCCATGTGAAAGCTACGTTTCGCCTCGTTGTTGTGTTTTGTCTTCCCCTTCCGATGACCGATGTGGCGCCGATTGGCCCGATCGAGCCATCCGCGAACTCACGGTTGGGCAGGCGCCGCTCCAACAGCGTTGGCACCCCACAGCTGCCCGGCTACCTCGCCTGCTCGTAGGCATGCGCGGCACGCAGCACGGTGACCTCGTCGAGCGGTTTGCCGATGAGTTGAAGGCCGACGGGCAGTTTGACGCCATCGACTTGTACATCGCCACAAGGCACGCTGATGCCAGGAAGGCCGGCGAGATTCACTGGGATGGTGAAAACGTCTTCGAGATAGGCGGCGAGGGGATTGTCCTTCAACTCACCGAGCTTGTGCGCTGGAGCAGGGCTGGTGGGAGAGACGATGACATCGACCTTCGAGAACGCCTCCGTGAAGTCGTTGCGGATGAGTGTGCGGGCCTTTTGAGCGCGAAGGTAGTAGGCGTCGTAATAGCCGCTACTGAGCATGTAGGTGCCGAGCAGGATGCGGCGCTTTACCTCGGGGCCGAAACCTTCGGAGCGGCTCTTCAAATAGTGTTCCAGCAGGTCGATTGCGCTGCTGCTGCGGTGGCCGTAACGCACGCCGTCAAAGCGAGCGAGGTTCGCGGAGGCCTCGGCGGGCGCGAGGACATAGTAAGTGGCCACGCCGAGCTCGGTGTGAGGCAGCGAAATCTGCTCGATGATAGCTCCGAGGCTTTCGAGTTTTTTGATGGCGGCATTGACGGCGGCGGAGACTCCGGCGTGCGTGCCGTCGATGAAGTATTCTTTCGGCAGGCCGACCCGGAGGCCTCTGATGTCCTTGCCGATGCCGGCGGTGAAGTCAGGCACTTCCACATCAAGGGAGGTGGAATCGCGGCCGTCTTTGCCGCAGAGGTGGTTCAGCAGCAGCGCGGCATCTTCGACGGTCTTCGTGATGGGGCCGATCTGATCGAGCGAGGAGGCGAAGGCCACCAAGCCGAAGCGAGAGACGCGGCCGTAGGTCGGCTTCAAGCCCACGCAGCCGCAAAGAGCGGCGGGCTGGCGGATCGAGCCCCCGGTGTCGCTGCCGAGCGCGGCGATGGCGATGTCTCCGGCGACGGCGGCGGCGCTGCCACCGCTGGAGCCACCGGGCACGCGACTGGTATCGCGAGGATTGCGCGTGATGCCTAGCGCAGAGTTTTCCGTCGTCGAGCCCATGGCGAACTCATCCATGTTCAAGCGGCCAAACGGCACAGCACCTCCCTGGCGCAGATTTTGGATGGCTCCGGCGTCGTAAGGCGCGGTGTAGTTCTCCGCGAGGATCTTGGAGGCGCAGGTGCAGGGCTGGCTGGTGACGTTCATGTTGTCCTTGATGCCAATCGGGATCCCGCCGAGCGGCAGGGACTTGTCGGCGGCATCGGCTTCCTTCAGTGCAGCTTCCGTGTCGAAGCTGAGGTAGGCTCCGAGTTCGCCGTTGCGGCTTTCGATGGCCTTGGCGACATCCAGCACAATGTCACGCGGCGTGATTTCCCCCGCGCTGAGACGCTGGCGAAGCTGGGCGATGGTCGATGTGGCGAGAGACATGAGTTTATTCGATGACTTTAGGGATCTGGAACTGGTCGGCAGCCCGCTTGGGGGCATTCGAGAGGCATTGCTCCTGGGTGAAGCCGGGGCGCGTTTCATCCACGCGGAGCACGTCAAAGACCGCCATGGCGTGCGAGGAGGGCTCGACATCGCCGAGATCGTGGGCGGTGAGCGTATCGATGTAGGCCAGCACACCGTTGAGCTGCTTTTCGTAGTGGGCAGCTTCCTCCGGCGTAAGCGAGAGGCGGGAGAGCTTAGCGACTTTTTGGATGTCAATGTCGGCGGAGGGCATGGCGGCGCTGAAATGGCAGTAGGGAGTCGTTTTTGCAAAAAGAAAAGGCGCAGACCGCGAACAGCCTGCGCCTTTTGAAAGTGACCAAGAAATCCTTACCAGCCCTGACGACGAGAGTAGGTTGTCTGTGTCAATTGGCCAAAGTCCTGCGGAAACTCGGTGTAGCCCCACCAGTTATCCACATGCTCCTTGGGCAGGTAAGGCGGGCGGTAGGTCAATTTCCAAGAAGGGAAGGGGAAGGTCAGAATT
>JBJONJ010000521.1:0-3353 GCA_046051905.1 Verrucomicrobiota bacterium | reverse complement strand
CCACCTCGGCGAATTGCTTCAGCGCCTGCTCGCGTTTGAGCAAGGGCGACTTCGAGCGAGCCTGACGCATCTGTTCGGCAAAGGTCTTTGGAGTCATGAGGCATTCAAGAGGTGAACGACGCGTTGTTACCCGCCCGACCGTGCTCTTGCCAAGCACTCTTTTCGCGGATGAAGCCCATCGCATCCCAAACGCCTCCGAAGCTCGTGACCGCCAGGCAGGCGCCACGGCCAAGCCACGGTGCTTCCCCGTCTCTCCAGTCACCTTCGCTCGCGCCGCTTCTTCCAGCCCGGCCTTCCCGGACGCCCGACGGCCGCCGATGACCGCCTACGGAACACGCGGACCAAACGGAAGCCTGAGGTCTCACGCAAAGTCGCCAAGGCGCAAAGATCGGAGAATGGGCTGAATCTTGGCGGCTTTGCGCCTTGGCGTGAGATTTGGGAATCAAGGCGTCACGCAGACGAATCCACCCAAGACTGCAAAATCCCGTGAGTTGGTGGTGAGGATCGACTGCACGCCCGCCTCGCGGAAGGTGGAGGCCAGCAGGGTATCGAGGATGCGCTTTCACCCGAGGCGATGCTGCCGCATCCAGGCAAAGAAGGTGCTCATGGAGAGAGTATCGGCACCGATTTGATCCACCTCCGGCGATTCCCACCAGATTTCCGCCCGCTCCAGTGCCGCCTCCATCGTCAAAGGCTGCGAGAAGCGCTTCGGGTCCGTCACCTCATGCACGAACTCCGCCAAGACCTGCGGGGCGAGCGCAAAGTGGTCGCCAGCGGCTCGAAATTGCTGAAACTTCAGCCGCGCCGAGGCATGATCCGCGTGCTCTGCCACCTCGGCGGCAACGAGGAAGCCGGTGTCAATTCCGAGCGTCATCCAGCATCTCCTCCAGCAGATCGTCCTCGGTGCTCAAGGGCTTCAAGACCTTGCCCAGTTTCAAAGGCGGCAGATCCAGAGCGCTGCGTTGCTTCTTGGCCTTCCGAATCCGCAGCGAGTGCACGAGCCGCTCGAGATGCGACAACTCGCCTGCATCCAAATGCGGGACTGCCATTTCAATCTGTGCCAGGGTGCTCATGACGGAATGATGAACCGCTTCATGTTTTCTGGCAACCCTGAGTTGCCGAGTCCAACCAAGCCCCGCATCTTCGCCCCCATGACGACCACCCACATCCGCGAGCTGATCGACGCGATGTCCGACGAGGATCGTTTCTTTGCCTCCGCCTACCTCCAGCATCTCAGCCACGAGGCGCCCCCCCCCCAGCACAAGGCCACCCTTGCCACCCGAATGTCGCGGATGGACGAGGGGCGCAAATTCAGCCTCGACCAGCTCGTGGATGTGCATCAAAAACTCGAGCGCCAAGGGCTCTGAGCCATGCCTGCCGACCCCAAGCTCGTGCGCGATGAATCGTTCATGCGTTAAGCGCTGGCCGCCCAGCCGAAACGGCGCAGCCGCCTCGTGGCCTACCTCGAACAACTCCAGCATTCCCCCGCCGAACCGCCCGACTTTCGCAAGCCACCGGCCGCTGGTTGAACGTGAAAGCCCTGCGCCCCTTCTTGATCACCTACTGGCTCGAAGGCCCCGTGAACGAACTCCGCATGGTGGGAGTGCAAACCGTCCGCTGAACCGCCTCATCGGTAAGGAAAACGACATCAGACCGCAACAGGCTGACAACTCACCCACCTTGCCAGGGGTACTCAGGAGCCTTCTTCCCCGTCTCTCCAGTCACCTTCGCTCGCGCCTCCTCTTCCAACCCGGCCTTCCCGGATGCCACACGCCGAAGCCTGAGGCCCAGAAGGGTGAAACACCGCAGCTCTGGAGCGCAGCGGAAGCAGCCGAAGGCAACTTGGATAACCGCAGAGATGAGCTTTGAAGGGGATTTCCCCCGCCTGCATCGCGGAGCGAAGCACTGCGGCAAGGGGCCTCCTAGCCCTGGTTGGTGCAGCCAGGACGGGCTGAATCCGAACTACGAACTTAGACCGGCTCTCAAATTGTCTGTCTGATTCCCGGCGGCGGGGCGGTCTCATTGGCGGCGTCATTCTCTCGTCAGCTATTGTTCCAATAGCCTCCTCGCTCTTGCCTAGCCACTGAGGTCACCGCGCTCGCCGGTCCTTTCAGACATTCTTTTTAGAAGCGGTCTAGTTTATGTAGCGAAACTCCGCGCTCGCAAATAAGGCTTGGCAGAAGGTGGCGAGGGTGAGGCCTTTGACGCTTTCTTTGGGGATGGCTTTGTTCTTCGCGGCCTCGTGCGGGAAGCGCGTCCAGAAGGCGAACAGGGCATCACGCTCCTTCTGCGTGGGCTCGCGGCCAAAGGCGAGTTGGTAGGCCTGGGAGAGTTTTTCCTCTGGCGTGCCGTCCAGCTTGCCGATGCGCTGGGCAAAGGCATCGGCGAGGCCTTGCGCTTGCACGTTGTTCATGAGGAAGAGGCTTTGCGAGGGGACGTTGGTCGTGTCGCGATCGCCATTCACGAGGCTGGCATCAGGGAAGTCGAAGATGCTGAGGAACTCGGGGATCTGATCGCGGATGATGGGGAGATAGACGCTGCGGTAGAGTTGAGGCTTCGAGTTCACGTCGCGAAGGAGGTTGATCATGCCCTCGCGGCCTTCGCCGGCACGGGCGACGGGCGAGCCATCGACGGGGTAGTAGTTGATCACGCCGGCCACGCTCAGCATGGCATCGCGGATCTCCTCGGCATCCAGTCGGCGCTGGTTCATGCGCCAGCGGTGCTTGTTGTCGGGATCGACAGCGTAGTTCGCGGCGTCGTGCATGCTGCCCATCTGGTAAACGCGGCTCAGCATGATCTCGCGGATCAGCTTCTTCACCGACCAGCCGTTCTCCATGAAGCTGACGGCAAGATGATCGAGCAGCTCGGGGTGCGTGGGCTTCTGGCCCATGGCGCCGAAGTTGTCCGGTGTGGTGACGATGCCGGAGCCCATGAGCTTCAACCACACGCGGTTGGCCATCACGCGGGCGGTGAGCGGGTTGTCCTTCGAGGCGATCCAGAAGGCGAGATCGAGTCGGCCGCTGCCCTGCGCGATGTTCAGCGGCTCGTCCTTGGCGCAAAGCACCTCGACGAGGCCGCGCGGCACGATGTCGCTGGCTTGTTTGAGGTCACCACGCACAAGGATGGGGCTGTTGACCGGATTGCTGCGATCAAGCACGCCCATGGCGAGGGTCTTTGGCGTGCCGTCATCGTAGAAGAGATCGAGATCGGCCTTCATGCTGTCTGCGCGGTCGAAGGAGCTGCGCACGCGGAGGAAGGTCTGCGCCGATTGGCGTTCGCGTTCGGCTCCGCTCATGGTGCGCACCTGCTCGCGGATGTTGTCGGCGGTCTGCTTGGCCTCGTTGTAGCGTTGT
>JBJONJ010000520.1:0-15374 GCA_046051905.1 Verrucomicrobiota bacterium | reverse complement strand
GCACCCGGCTTCCTAGGCCGCCGTCCATGGTTGTTCGTCGTCGCCGCCTTTGTCATGCTCATCAGCGCTTGGAGCGTGCTGTTTTACATCGCGATGAACAACCAGCCTCAATCAGTGCCGCTGGAGCATCTTGAGCAAGTCGTGCCATGATGCAGATCGATACCAGCGCCGCGGCCTTCCTGGCCGGGATCGTTACCAGTGTCCACTGTGTGGGCATGTGCGGTCCGCTTTCCTGCTCCTGGGCCATCTCGCCTAAGAGCGGAGGCTTCATGCGGAACACGGCGCTGTATCACGGAGGCCGCCTGATGTCCTACGGACTCGTCGGCGCACTCGCGGGAACGATCGGCACCATGCCGCGTTACTTCTTCCAGCATGGCGCGGGCATCGTGCTGCCTTGGCTGCTGGTTCTGGCCTTTGCCATCGTCGGCATGGGATTGGATGTGTGGTTGCCCAAGCCTGCCTTTTTGAGCTCCGGCCTTCGCCGTGTGCAAACGGCGGCCTTCAAAATCAAAAGCTCGCTGCGTGCTGCTTTGCTCGGTTTTGCCACGCCGCTGCTTCCTTGTGGTCCGCTTTATATGATGTTTGCCCTCGCGATGGCGAATGGCAGTACCTCACGCGGCGCGGAGTTCGCAATGGCGTTTGGTCTTGGCACACTGCCGCTGCTGTGGCTGGCGCAAACCCAGCTTCATTGGCTTGGCGGACGTCTTCAGCCTGCCACGATGCGCAAACTCCAACGCGGCCTCGCCCTCGTCAGCGCGATCATTCTCGCGTGGAGATTGCGTGACACGCTCGACTTCAACAGCACGGATGTGCCGAGTTGCTGCCACGCGGCGATGTGAGGGCTTCGCATTTCCGGCATGCATGTCCCCAATACAAGTGAGGCTTGTTTGCTTGCTCATGAGGTGAACGGCACGATTCTTGCATGGAGGAAAGCCTTCCAATCACCCCATGACACGACACGACACCCTCCTCGCCTGGATCGAAGAAATCCGCGCTCTTTGCCAACCCGACTCCGTCCGCATGTGCGATGGCTCCCAGGCTGAATACGATGAAATGTGCGAACTGCTGGTGCAGAAAGGCACCTTTCGCCGCCTGAACCCCGAAAAGCGTCCAAATAGCTTCCTCGCCTGGTCCGATCCGAACGATGTGGCCCGCGTGGAGGATCGCACCTACATCTGCAGCCGCCGCAAAGAAGACGCCGGACCCACGAACAACTGGATGGAACCGCGTGAGATGAAGAACACGCTCAAAAGCCTCTTCGCTGGCTGCATGAAGGGCCGCGTGATGTATGTGGTGCCCTTCTGCATGGGCCCGCTCGGCTCGCCTTTCTCCGTGATCGGCATCGAGATCACCGATTCGCCCTACGTCGTCGCCAGCATGCGCATCATGACCCGCATGGGCAAAGCCGTGCTCGACCAACTCGGCGAGGGCGGCGATTTCGTGCCCTGCGTGCATTCCGTGGGCAAACCGCTCGCTCCCGGCGAGGCGGATGTCACCTGGCCGTGCAGCAGCACGAAATACATCGTGCATTTCCCCGAAGAGCGCAGCATCTGGAGCTACGGCAGCGGCTACGGCGGCAATGCCTTGCTCGGTAAAAAGTGTCTCGCCCTGCGCATCGCCAGCGTCATCGGTCGTGATGAAGGTTGGCTCGCCGAGCACATGCTCATCTGCGGCGTGCAATCACCTGATGGCCGCAAAAACTACGTCGCCGCCGCTTTCCCCAGTGCCTGTGGTAAGACGAACTTCGCCATGCTCGTGCCGCCAAAGAGCTACACCGAGCAGGGCTGGAAGGTCACCATCGTCGGCGATGACATCGCGTGGTTGCGCCCCGGCAAAGACGGCAAGCTTTGGGCCACGAATCCCGAGGCGGGCTACTTCGGCGTGGCTCCCGGCACGTCCTACGACTCGAACCCGAACGCGATGGAGACCATCAAGTCGAACACCATCTTCACCAACGTGGCCCTCACCGATGACGGCGATGTGTGGTGGGAAGGCATGACAAAGCAGCCGCCCGCCCATCTCATCGATTGGCGCGGCCAGGACTGGACGCCCGACTGCGGACGGCCCAGCTCGCATGCGAATTCACGCTTCACCGTCCCTGCCAGGCAGACGCCCACCATTGATCCCGATTGGGAAAAGCCCGAGGGCGTGCCGATCGATGCCCTCATCTTTGGCGGACGCCGCGCCACCACCTTCCCGCTCGTGTTCCAGGCCTTCAACTGGACACACGGTGTCTTCCTCGCTGCCAATATGGGCAGTGAGATGACCGCCGCTGCGGCTGGCACCATTGGCAAAGTGCGGCGTGACCCGCTGGCGATGCTGCCCTTCTGCGGTTACAACATGGGTCACTACTTTGCCCACTGGCTGCGCATGCGTCGCTTTGTCAAAGAAGTGCCGCGTGTCTTCCATGTGAATTGGTTCCGCAAGAACGCTGATGGTAAATTCCTCTGGCCCGGCTTTGGCGAGAACATGCGTGTGCTCGAATGGATCGTGAAACGCTGCCGTGGCGAGGGCAGGGGACACGAGACCGAGCTCGGCTGGATGCCCCGCTACTCCGAGGTGAACTGGAACGGCCTCGACTTCAGCCGCGAGCAATGGAACGAACTCATGCACGTCGATCCCCGCGAGTTCCGCCAGGAGATCATGTCCACCGAGGAACTCTACCTCGACCTCTACGACGACATGCCGAAGGAACTCTACTACCAACGCGAACTGCTCGCCGGCCGCTTCTGATGCCTCAACCAACCAGGAGGGCGGGATTCCATTCCCGCCCTTTTTGTTTTCGGCCATTTTCCGACAGGAATTGCTCATCCAGGCCGGCACCCGTCGAAAGAGGGCCTCCACGCGGCTCGTTTTGCCCAGCCCAGCTTTTTCCCTTCTTGCCGGAGGGAGTTCCTCCCGTGAGAACGGGATGAAAAACGCGTTGCCGGTTTGGCCGCCCTTTTGATCTTCCAGCCCCCTTTCTTCGCATGCAACCACGCCTCCACCTCACTCTCGCCGCCGCCCTGGCGCTTTCGCCCGCTCTTTTTGCCAACGATTGGACCAACTGGCGCGGTCCGCTGCAAAACGGCGTCGCCCTCGAGCATTACACCGGCGCAGGCAAGCTGGCCGATGCACCGGCCTGGACCTATCCCGCCCGCAGTCGCGGCACGCCGGTCATCTGCGACGGCAAAGTCATCCTCTGGGGTTACAAAGGCGAGACGACGGACCTCATCGAGCTGCTCACCTGTCTGGATGCCAAAACCGGTGCCAAAATCTGGGAGCACGAGCTGCCGGACTACCTCAGTGACTCGATCTACAACCGCTACTCCATCGGCGCTCCCACCATCGATCCCGAGACGAAGCGCATCTATCTCGTCAGCAACGCGGGCACCTTCTACTGCTTTGAATTCGACGGCAAATTGGTCTTTGAGAAGCCGCTCATGGAAGATCTCGGCCGTATGACCTTCCCCAACAGCCGCGTCGGCAGCCCCGTCATCGAGGGCGACAACGTGCTCGTCCATTTCATCTTCTCCAACTGGGGCGCGGACGGTCCGGCTGCGGACCGCATCTACGGCTTCGACAAGAAGACCGGTGAACTCGTCTGGTGGACGCTGCCCGGTGTCTCGCCGCCCGTCGATAGCTCCTTCTCCACGCCGGTGCTCGAAACCCGCGATGGCAAACGCGTGGCCTACTTCACCACCGGTTGCGGTCACATCGTCTGCGTGAACACGCGGAACGGAAAACCCTACTGGAAGTTCCCCTTCTGCAAAAATGGCGTCAATCCGAGTGTGGTTCTCCACGGCGGTGACAAGCTCATCGCCATCCACAACGACGAAAACGTCGATACGAGTGACAAGGGCCGCATGATCGCTCTGAAGCTCCCCACGAAGCTCACACCGCCGGTGCCGCCCGCCACTGAATCGGCCACCTTGGAGCCTTCCGCCGAGCTCTGGCGCTTCGCCATCGGTGCGACGAGCTCCTCGCCGGTGGTCGTCGGCGACACGATTTACCAGCTCAGCGACGGCGGCGAGCTTTTCGCCATCAACGCCAACACCGGCGCCGAGATTTGGAAGATGAAGCTTTCCAATGCCAACCTGCACTCCTCGCCGCTCTATGTGGATGGCTTGCTCTATTGCCCGCTGATGGCCGGCAAACTCTTCGTCATCAAGCCCGGCGAAAAAGCGGGTGAGATCGTTCAGGAGATCGCTGTCGAGGGCGAATGTCTTGGTGCTCCTTCCGTGTGCGATGGCGTGCTCTACGTCACCACGACCGAGAAGCTCTACAGCTTCCCGATTCCGAACAGCGGCGTCAAAGTGGACGCCGCGCCGGTCGTCGAGATCCCGAAGGCTGGCAAAGCGGTCGCTTTGCAGATCATCCCGGCGGAAACGGTCATCCTCGCGGGTGAAAAACAAGGCTTCCGCATCCGCAGCATCGACGCGAACGGCTTCGTTGTCGAAAACGACATCAAAGGCGTGAAGTGGGAGTCCTTCATCCCGCCGACGGCCAAGGTGAAAGCCACCATGGATGCCAAATTCAACGACGCAGGCGAACTCGTCGTTGCCCCCGATGCGAAGATTAGCGCCGGCGCCTTCAAAGGCACCGCCCCGGACGGTCTCTTCGGCACCATTCGCGGTCGTGCGCTGAAAAACCTGCCCATCACCGAGGACTTTGAAGGCTACACGCTCACCGAGGAGTTCCCCGTCGATCCGCAGAACAACCCGGCCTACAAATTCGCCTACCCTCCGCTCCCCTGGATCGGTGCCCGCTTTAAATTCCAAGTCATGGAAAAGGACGGCAACAAGGTCTTCGGCAAGAGCTTTGACCGCCTGCTGTTCCAGCGTGCCAGCGTCTTCCTCGCCCCGGCGCATCTGAAGAACTACACCATGCAGGCCGATGTGCTCACCGAGGGCAATGCCCGCTCGAAGTCCGACATCGGCTTCATCCACCAGCGCTACCTGATCTGCCTCCGTGGCAACGCTGGCAAGCTCGAGGTCAGCTCCAATCTGGAGCGTCTGAAGCAGGAAGTGCCCTTCAAGCTCACCGCCAACAAGTGGTACACCTTCAAAACCCGCGTCAACAGCAGTGCGGACGGCTCCGGCTCCGTGCAGGCCAAGGTGTGGGAAAAAGGTGCCGCCGAGCCCGAGGCCTGGACCATCGACGTGAAGCTCCCCCGCGTGCATCAAAACGGCTCCCCCGGCCTCTTCGGCTTCACCCCGCTCAACCAGCGCCGCATGTACATCGACAACCTCAGCGTCACGCAGAATTGATCGCCGCCCCAGGTTCTTGACACGCCTGCGGCCATCATAAATCATCCTGACATGCAACTCACCCTCACCCGCCCCATCGAAGCGTTCATTGAGCGTCTGGTCAGCCAGGGCTACGCCAATGGCGAGGAAGTGGCACGTCAGGCCTTGCTCCGCTGGATGGCCGAGGAGTCGGACACACCGCCGCTCATCCAGTCGCGTCTGGATGAGGCTGCGGCCGGTCGTTTTGCTCCGGGCGATCGCTCCAGCATTGAACGCATCATCGCCTCTGCCTGATGCCCGCTCGATATGACGAGAGTGAATATGTGTTCTGCGATCTGCAGGCCATCTACCGGTATATCCGCGCGGATGACGAGCCCTGCGCCCGTCGATTTCTGGAGGCCGCCTACGATACGTTTGAGTTCCTGGCCGATCATCCCCTGATCGGCCGGGCACGACCCGAATTCGGCCATGCAGAGCTTCGCTCCTGGCGAATCCAGGGTTTTCGCAATCATCTGATTTTCTACCGCCCAGTTGGGGATCGCGTGCAGATTTGGCGTGTCCTCCATGGGTCGCGGGATTTGCACCAGCAGGTGAAGTAGTCCCGCCGCAATTTCCCGTCTGTTTTCGTCGTTCGTATCCACAGCACCCAAAAAAACGCCCTCCGCCACCCGCTTCCATGACCACCAAACCCACCCTCCTCCTCGCGCTGGCCTTGTCCGCCACGCTTCATGCCGCCGACTACTCCCAGTGGGGCGGCGGCAACACGCGTAACATGGTGTCCGACGAAAAAGGACTGCCCACCGTCTTTGAGCCCGGCAAGAAATACGGCCCCAAGGCCGCGCCGAAAGAGGCCGGCCGTCTCCGCCCCAACGCCGAGACCGCCAATAAGGCTCCCGGCGCCGAGGACATCGACATGAGCACGACCAAGAACTGCCTCTGGGTGGCCAAGCTTGGCTCGCAGACCTACGGCACGCCTGTGATCGCCAATGGTCAGGTCTATGTCGGCACGAACAACGAATCGCCCCGCGATGAAAAGCACACTGGCGACCGTGGCATTGTCATGGTCTTCGACGAATACACCGGCGACTTTAAGTGGCAGCTCGTCTCCCCGAAGATGGGCACCGGCAAGGTCAATGACTGGGAATACCTCGGCATCTGCGCCAGCCCCACCATCGTCGGCGACAAGGCCTACGTCCCTGGCAATCGTTGCCAGATCATCTGCTTCGACGTGAAAGGCCTCAGCGATGGCAACCAAGGCATGCAGGACGAGGCCACCTTCATGGCCCCGCTCGACAAGGATGGCAAAACCACGCCGCCCATCACGCCCGGCAAGACCGATGCCGACATCCTCTGGGTGTATGACATGTACAAAGAGCTCGGCGTCTTCCAGCACAACGCCACCGCCGGCTTCCCGCTCGTGGTCGATGGCAAGGTCTTCGTCCCCACCTGCAACGGCGTGGATTGGACTCACACGAACATCCCCGCGCCTGATTCTCCGAGCTTCATCATGCTGAACGCGGAAGACGGCACGCTCCTCGGTGAGCAGGACCACATCGCCTCCAGCCGCGTGCTGCACTGCTCCTGGTCCAGCCCGAACTCGCTCGACGTGAATGGCAAAAAGCAGATCATCTTCGCCGCCGGTGACGGCTGGGTCTATTCCATGGCCCCCGAGACCGAGAAGAAGGACGACTTCGACATCCTGAAGGAATTCTGGCGCTACGACGCCAACCCGCCCGAGTATCGCAAGAACTCCGCCGGCGAGCCCATCAAGTATGTCGAATACGACGGCCCCTCCGAGATCATCGCCACGCCTACCGTTGCCGACGGCCTGATCTACGTGCCCATCGGCCAGGACCCTGAGCACGGCGAAGGCCTCGGCTGCCTGAGCTGCATCGACCCGAAAGGCAGCGGCGACATCACCGGCAAAGCCGTGTGGACCTTCAAAGACATCGAGCGCTCCATTTCGACTCCGGCGGTCAAAGACGGCCTCGTTTACGCCGCTGACTACACCGGCCGCCTCTTCTGCCTCGATGCGAAGACCGGCAAGGAATACTGGAAGTTCGACACCAAGGGCCACATCTGGGCCAGCCCGCTCGTCGCCGACGGCAAAGTCTGGATCGGCAATGAAGAAGGCGAGCTCTTCATCCTTCCGGAAGGCAAGACCCTCGACGAAAAAGCCGTCAAGACCGTCGAATTCCCCTCGCCGCTGCTCAGCAGCGTCGTCGCCGCGAACGGTGCTCTCTACATCACCACCCACACGCACCTCTACTGCTTCAAAGAAGGTGCCAAGGCGGCCAAGTGATTTGCCTCTGCCTCTTTCTCCGATGTGAGACACAGCCAGCCCTGTCCGGGGCTGGCTGTTTCATTGAAGGGGATGGGCAGGAGGAACTTGAAACCCTTGGCATGGCCCGCGATAGACGCTCATGCGCCCGCCCCAGCGTCCCAATCGCCCGTTTCGCCGTCCACCACCTCCCGGTCCCGCCAAGTCCGCTCCGGGAAGTGATGCCTGGCGCACGCCGTGGGCGCAGATGAAGTATTTCTCCTTCAACCCCGCGGTGTATCCGAACATGCTCACCGCCGTCTCACCGGACGCAGGCCCCGGCGATCTCGTGCATGTCTATGACAAGGAAGGGCAGCCCTTTGGCACCGGTTTCTACAATCCGAAGGCCCGCGTGCCTCTCCGCGTGCTCGATCATCATGCGGAAAACTTCGACGAGGCCAGCCTCGATGCCCGAGTGGAGGCCGCGCTCGATCTCCGGCTCGACACGCTGCGGCTCAACGAGGTCTCCGATGCCTGGCGGGTTATTCATTCCGACGGCGATGGCCTCAGCGGCCTCGTCGTCGATCGCTATGACGACGTGCTCTCCATCGAGGTCACCACGCTCGGCATCTGGAAGCGGCTGCCGCGATGGCTTCCGCGGCTGCACGAGCGCCTCGGGACGAAGCAGCAGGTCATCCACCTCGATCCCGACATCGCCCGCATCGAGGGCATGCGCTACGCCGACGTGCCGGAGGCCGATGGCGAACCGCCGCGCCATGTCCGCGTGCGGGAGCATGGCGTGCGCTACCTCGTGAATTTCGAGGACGGACACAAAACCGGCTTCTTCTGCGACCAGCGGGAGAACCGCGTGCGCTTTGCGAAACTCGCCCGCGGCCGTCGCGTGCTCGATTTGTGCACTTACACAGGCGGTTTCGCCCTCGCCGCAAAGGTGCTCGGAGGCTGCGAAGATGTCACCGGCGTCGATTTGGACGAGAAAGCCATCGCGCAGGCCAAAAAGAACGCCGACCTCAATCAGACCCGCGTCACCTGGACGCATGGCGACACCTTCACCTGGGGCCGCCAGATGCAGCAGAACGGCCAGACATGGGACGCCGTCGTGCTCGATCCTCCGAAGCTCATCTTTTCCCGCGAGCCCGAGGAAGGTCAGCTCGGCCGGAACAAGTATTACGATATGAACGTCGTCGCACTGAGCCTGCTGAAGCGGGGCGGACTCTTCGTGAGCTGCTCCTGCTCCGGCCTGCTCGATGTGGCCGAGTTTGAGGACATCGTCATGCGTGCCGCCCACCGCAGCAAACGCCGCCTCCAGATCCTCGACCGCACCGGCGCAGGGGCTGATCATCCCGTCATGTCCAACTGCCCCGATGGCCGCTACCTGAAAGTCCTCTGGGCGATGGCTTTGTAACCTCCCCGAAACGTCATGCGCTATCTTCTCGCCGCCCTTCTAATGCTGACCTCCTGCTCGAAGCGGGATGTGATCGTCATCGGCATGGATGCCACCTATCCGCCGTTTGAGTTCGTGGATGAGAAAGGCCAGATCAGCGGGGTCAGCGTCGAGATCGGGCGTGAGATCGGCAAGACGGCCGGCAAGGAGGTCGAGTTTCGCAACATCAACTTCGACGGCCTCATCACCGCGCTGCGCACCGGCTCGATCGACTTCGTCATCTCCTCCATGACCGCCAACGACGAGCGGCGGAAGTCGATCGACTTTTCCGAGCCCTATGTGAAGACCGGCCTCGCCATTTTGGCGGCCAAAGATGCCCCGGTGCAGTCAGCGGCTGATTTGCAAACACCTGGGCGCAAGGTCGTCGTGCGTCTCGGCACCACCGGCGAGAGCTGGGCACGCCAAAACCTGCCCAAAGCCGAGATCAAGGCCCTCGACCTCGACACCTCCTGCGTGATGGAGGTCGTGAACGGCAATGTGGACGCCTGGGTGTATGACCAGCTCTCGATCATGAACTACCAGGCGAAGCATCCGGAGAAGACCCGTGCCCTGCTCGCTCCGCTGCGTGAAGAATCCTGGGCCGTCGGCATCCGTCAGGGAGACGATGCCAAAAAAGCCCTCGTGAACGACACCCTGGCCCGCATGCGGAAGGACGGTTCCTTCGCCAAGCTCGCCGAACAATTCATGGCCAAGGAACGCGACATGATGAAGCAGCAGGACCTGCCGTTTGTTTTTGAGCTGCCGTAAGGTCCGTCTGCCACCACGAAGGTTTTTGCCAAAAGCCGTTCGGCGGCCTATGTCCGGCACTCTCGCATGCGCCCGAACCGCCCAGATACTCCCACCGCCCGTCAGAACCGCCATTCGCGCAGTGATGCGTCGGTGCACACCTATGACGAGGGAGATCTCGCCAGCCTGCTGGAGGATAAAAAGGACCCGCTGGTGCTGATCCTCGATTGCGTGCAGGACCCGCACAACCTCGGTGCCTGCCTGCGGACCGCCGATGCCGCCGGGGTATGCATGGTGGTGATGCCGAAGGACAAATCATCGCCCATCAGCGAAACGGTGATCCGTGTCGCCTGCGGCGGTGCGGAGAATGTGCCGCTCGTGCGTGTGACAAACCTCGCCCGGGCGATGGACAAGCTCAAAGAACTCGGTGTGTGGCTCGTGGGCACCGCCGATGAGGCCACGCCGAGTCTTTACGACCTCGATTTGAAGGGCGGCATCGGCATCGTCATGGGTGCGGAAGGCCCGGGCATGCGCCGCCTCACTGGCGAGCACTGCGACTTCCTGGTGAAGATCCCCATGGCCGGCAAAGTCGAGTGCCTGAACGTCTCCGTGGCCACCGGCGTGTGCTTGTTTGAGTGCGTGCGGCAGCGGATGAAGAAGTGATCGTCACCGATACTTCGAGAGACCTTCGAGATACTGCCTCGCGAGCTCCGTTTGAGGCCGGGTAAAGAACTCCGACGCGGAAGATGACTCTTGAACCTTGCCAGCGGCGAGGAAGACGACCCAGTCCGCCACCTTGCGGGCAAAGCTGATCTCATGCGTGGCGAGCACGATGCTCTGGCCGGCCTCGGCGAGCTCGCGGATGACGTCGAGCACCTCGCCAGTCATGACGGGATCAAGAGCTGAGGTGGGTTCATCGAGCAGCAGCAGCCTCGGTTTCGGTGCTAGGGCGCGGGCGATGGCTGCCCGCTGCTGCTGGCCGCCGGAGAGTTGCGAGGGGCGCTTGTGCGCATGACCTTTGAGCCCGAGGCGATGCAGCAGCTCCAG
This sequence comes from Verrucomicrobiota bacterium, assembly GCA_046051905.1. GTDB lineage: Bacteria > Verrucomicrobiota > Verrucomicrobiia > Verrucomicrobiales > Verrucomicrobiaceae > Prosthecobacter. The sequence continues at coordinate 4,651 of JBJONJ010000520.1, read as the reverse complement.
CGCCCGCTGCTCCGCCTGCACCGTCGACATGCCATGCACCTCACGCAGCGGCAGCGTGATGTTTTGCAGCGCCGTGAGATGCGGGAAGAGGTTGTAGCCCTGGAAGACGAAGCCATTGCCACGCCGCTCCAGGAGGGCGCCTTCCTCATCATGGGGCAGCATGCGGCCATCGAGGGAGACGCTGCCTTCCTCCGGCACCAGCAGGCAGCCGAGCACCCGCAGCAGCGTCGATTTGCCACCACCCGAGGGGCCGAGCAGCGCGATGACACGCGCTTCATCACCGGTTTGAAACGCGGCCCCGTCGAGCGCGGCATGAGCGCCGTAGCGTTTCGTCAATGCCGTGGCCTCAAGTTTCATAGGCGAACCTCCCTTCCAGCTTCCGCGCCAGCCGGGCGAGCGGCAGCGTGACGATCAAATAGGCCGCGGCGAGCGGCAGATAGCCTTCCAGCGGCGCGTAGCTGGCCGCGTTCATGACCTTCACCTTCTGCACCAGCTCCTCGATGCCGATCACCGAGAGCAATGACGAATCTTTGAGCAAGGAAACAAGCTGCCCCGTGGTGCCCGGCAGCGCCCGGCGCAGCGCCTGCGGGATCACGACGAAGCGATACGTTTGCGAGCGGTTGAAGCCCACCGCCCGCGCCGCCTCCAGTTGAGATGCCCCGATGCTCTCCACCGCGCCACGGAAGATCTCCGCCAGATACGCGGCATGAAAACAACCCAGCAGTGCCACACCAGCCACCACCGGCGCACGCAGCTGCAGCGCCTCCGCGATGATGTAGTAGCCGATGAGGAGCTGCACGAGCAGTGGAGAGCCACGCACGATCTCGATCACGCCGGAGCTGAGCATTCGCAGCGGCTGGATCGGAGAACGGGCGCCCAGCATGAGCAAAAAGCCCAGCGCCACGCTCACCAGCATCGCCGCAAGGGAGACTGCCAGGGTCGTGAGCCATCCGAGGCCGAATTGAGCGCGATACTTCCACACGCCCGCCCAGTTCCATCTGTAGTCCACGGCGAGAAACATGGCATAGAGACCCGCGGAGACTGCCACAAGCATCATCGTCGCCCACAGAGCGCGGGATCGCGGGGATGAAGTTTGTTCGGAGAAGGCCAAGCGGCCTCTCCTCTAGCTGGAGGATTCAAAATGAAAAGGAGGGATTCGCGGGCACCACGTCCTCACATGCATTGAAAGCCCCGCGCCATTCCGGCAGTAGATGAAGCATGCGTTTTCATGTCTCATTCCTCGTTGCTCTGGCGTTGGCTGTCCCGGCCGGGCTGGCCGTGGCAAAAAAGGACGAAGGTCCGAAGCCGGTGCCTTGGTCGTTTGCGCCCTTGAAGCGGACGGAGCTGCCAAAAGTGAAGGACATGGTTTGGCCGAAGAACCGCATCGACTTCTTCATCCTCGCGAAGATGGAGGCGGCAGGACTCAAGCCGGCACCGAGGGCTGAGGGCCGTGTGTTACAGCGAAGGCTGGCGTTTGATCTGACAGGGCTGCCACCTGATGGATTTCAAATTTCAAATTGGGAATCTCAAATTGCCAGCTTGCTGGCTTCTCCGCATTACGGCGAACGCTGGGCACGCCACTGGCTCGATCTGGCACGCTATGTGGATCAAACGCCCGACTGGCTCGATTCGACCAAATACTCCTACCTTTACCGTGACTGGGTGGTGCAGGCTTTGAATGAGGACATGCCGTATGATCGCTTTGTGGTGCGACAGCTTGCCACGGACTTTCTCCCGGAATGCGGGCCAAAGGACCGCGTGGCGCTGGGATTCATCGGATTGAGCCCCACCTACTTTAAGGAGCTGCAATTGCCGCCGGAGATCATCAAGACGACGGTGGCGGATGAGTGGGAGGAGCATGTCGATGCCATCGGCCGCACTTTTCTTGGTCTCACACTGGCCTGCGCCCGCTGCCATGATCACAAGTCCGATCCCATCACAGCGCAGGATTACTACGCGCTGGCCGGTGTGTTTGCCTCCGTGAAGCTCGCTGAAGTGCCGACGATGGATGAGACGCTTTGGAAGCCGGTGGAAAAGGCCCGCGCAGACGTCGCGGCGCTGGAAAAGCAGATCAAAGACCTCGCGAAGAAGAAGCAGCCGATCAGTGAGCTGGAAGCGAAGGTGGCTAAAATCAAATCGACCACGCCTCATTACAACATGCTCATGGCGAACGCCGTGGAGGAGGCGGCGCTGTTTGTCGTGAAGAAGGAAAAAGAGCACGGCACGAAGCTCGACTACAAAATGGGCATGGCTCGCGATCTCGAACTCATGAAGCGCGGCAATCCCAACGATCTCGGTGAGGCGGTGCCGCGTCGTTTCTTGAGTGCGTTTCCCTCGAAGAGTGGTCTGCCGCGCAAATTTTCGACGGGCAGCGGCCGGCTGGAGCTGGCGCAGGCACTGGTGGAGGATGCAGCCCCGCTGACGGCACGTGTGATGGTGAACCGCGTGTGGAAGCATCACTTCGGTCGCGGCTTGGTGGATACGCCGAGCGAATTTGGCAATCTCGGCGAGGCTCCGACGCATCCCGAGCTGCTCGATGATCTCACCGGGCGCTTCATCGAGCACGGCTGGTCGATCAAATGGCTGCATCGCGAGATTTTGAACTCGGCGACGTGGCAGCAATCGAGCGTGGCCGCCGAATCCGAGCAGCGTGATCCCGAAAACAAGCTCTACGCCCGCATGCTGCGTCGTCGCTTGGACTGGGAAGCCTGGCGTGATGCCATCCTCACCGCCACCGGCCAGATCGATCTCAAGCTCGGCGGTCCAGCTTCGACCGTGAGCGATCTCAAAAACACACGCCGATCTCTTTACGGTGCCTCCGATCGACAAGACATGGACCCCATGCTGCGCATCCACGACGTGCCAGATCCGGGAGCGCACAATCCGTGGCGAACGGAGACGATCACACCGCTGCAAGGTCTCTTCGCGCTGAACTCCCCCTTCATGCAGCAGCAGGCCGATGTGCTCGGTCAATGGGCCATGAAGCACACGACCGAGGAGATTTATGCGCGGCTTTTCCATCGCCCGCCCACCGCCCGCGAAGCGGAGGTCGCTGGGCAGTTTGTCAGCGGTCGCGAAAAGGATGCTGCCGCTTGGTCACAGTATGCTCAGGCCTTGCTGGCGGGGAACGAGATGCTTTTCGTGGATTGAGTGGTGCCGCGAAGGGGCAGAGGACGCAGAGATGAAAACAGCAAAAATCTTTGCGTCCTCTGCCTCTTTGCCCCTCTGCGGCAAAAACGAATGTGAGTAAAGCGGCCAGCCATCAAGGCTTCGTGATGCATTCGTCGAGGTTCAGCAAGGCCGTGGCGAGCGAGTAAAAGGCGCTGAACTGCGAGCCGGAAAGCTCCTTGGGCAGGGGGACATCGGCGGCGAGTTCCTTCGTCGTTTTCGCATCGGCCTCGGCGGAGGCGAACTGGGTTTCCCACAGGTTTTTGAGCAGCTCCGCTTCGTTGTCTGAAGGTGAACGGGCCAGCGCGAGGCGGAAGGCGTGGGCGATTTGCGCATCAAGATCGCTGCTCGGAGATTCCTTGGCGATACGCAACGCGAAATGCTTCGCGGCTTCGACATAGACGGGATCGTTCAGCAGTGTGAGGGCTTGCAGTGGTGTGTTCGAACGGCTGCGACGCACCACGCAGGCCATGCGGGCGCTGGCATCGAAATTCACAAAGCTCGGATACGGTGAACCGCGCTTCAGCACGACGTAGAGACCGCGGCGATACTTCGCGGTGCCGGAGCTCACCTGATAGTCGTATTGCTGACCGCCGACCTTCTTCCACAGCCCGTCTGGCTGTGGTGGACGGATCGGTTCGCCGCCTTGCGAGAGATCGATGAGCCCCGCGATGCTCAAGGCGTTGTCGCGGATGGTTTCGGCATCGAGACGGAAGCGCGGGAAGTGAGAGAGAAGCGTGTTGGCGGGATCAGTTTGTAGTTCGGGCTTTAGCCCGCTGCTGAGAGTTCCCGGACGGGCTAAAGCCCGAACTACGAACGCAGAGCTTTGCCGATACGTCTCGCTCATCACGATGAGCTTCAGCACATGCTTCATATCCCAGCCGCTCTCCATGAACTCGACGGCGAGCCAGTCGAGCAGCTCGGGATGGCTGGGTGGCGCCCCTTTGATGCCAAAGTCCTCCAGCGTGCTCACGATGCCTTGGCCGAAGAGCTCGGCCCACCAGCGGTTCACGGTCACGCGGGCGGCGAGCGGGTTGTCGCGGCTGGCGAGCCATTTGCCGAGCGTGAGACGATTCGGCGGGCCTTGAGCGGCGTTTTTGAAAACGGCGGGCGTGGTGGCGGTGACGGGCGTGGTGGGATCGGTATAGACGCCACGTTTGAAAATGGCCGTCATGCGGGGCTGGGGCAGTTCTTTCATCACCTCGGTGCTCAGCGGCTTCAAGGCAGTCAGCTGCTTTTGGAGCGCAGCGCGTTGTTTTTCGAGCTTCACGACCTCAGCAGGCTTTGACGCGGCTTTTTCATCCGTGAAGGCTTCGGGTAGGCTGGCGATCACATCGCCGGTGATGGCGGAGAGGCGCACGCGGCCGATGACAAGTTGCTGGCCATAGTTTTGCTCGATGCGAAGCGTGAGTTTGGCGTTCGCTACCACCGGTTTGGCAAACTCGAGTGCTGCCCAATGCGCTTCATGGAAGCGTGGATTGAT
>JBJONJ010000519.1:0-2527 GCA_046051905.1 Verrucomicrobiota bacterium | reverse complement strand
AAGAGGACCATCGTGCGGTCGAGCAGGCGGGCGTCGTCTTCGCGCTTCGCGGCGAGGTTTTGGATGAGTTTGCGGAAGAGCACCATCTGCTGGCGGTCGGCGTCTTCGAGCTGCTTCACCTTTGCGGGAGCCTGTCCGTGATGACTGAGGCCGTGGTAGCCCTCGGTGGTGCTTTCATCGTCGTCGATCTTGAAGGCGGGCGTGGCAAAGGCATCGACCATGAGCGTGATGATGCGCGTGGAATCAGACTCGAAGGCGAGCTGCGCCATGGCGAGCATGAGATCGAGCTTTTCAAAGATGCGCTTCTTGTCTTGGATGTCGGCGGGCTCGGGGAGCTTCGTGACAGGCTTCGGCTTCAGCTCCCACTCGCGGGCAGTCAGCAGGCGCTCCTCCACCTCGCGCACGGAGGTGAGGTATTGATCGAGCCGCGAGCGGTCAGCGCTGCCGAGATCGCGACTGAGCTTCTTCGTGTGATCGAGCAGCGTGTCGAGGATGCTGCCGCGTTCATCGAGCGCGTTGAGTTGTCGCTTCACGGCGGCGGGATCGCCCTGGAGGAACATGCGACGAAACAAGGCCGGTGCGCTGTCCTCGGCGGGCAGCAAAACGCCATCGCGTGTCCAAGAGAGGCTGCGGTTCGCCTTGTCGATGTTCACGCCGAGGTTCAGCGTGGGGAATCGCGTGAGCTGGCCGAGCTTTTCCACCGCAAACTGGTCGAGCGAGATCTGATTGCGAAACCCGCTCTTCGTCGGCCCGCGTGCGGCAGTAAGGAAGCAGTTCTCCGCGCTGTGCCCGCCATTCACATCGGGATGCGACATGCCGCTGAAGATGCTGAACTCGCTCCGCACATCCGCCAATGGCGCAAGCGTCTGCGTCAGCTCATAATCACGCCCGGCGGTCGTCGGAAAAAACGGCTTCGGCAAGAAGCCGAGGTTGTTCGAGATGATAAGCATCCGGCGCGGGGCTTTCGGAGTCGCTCCACGAGCGATGGATTGCTCCAAAAATGGCAAGCCGAGCAACACGCCTGCTCCACGCAGGAAGTTGCGACGTGGGAAGGGTTTCGAGATGTGGGGGAAGGTCATGAAGGAAAATCAGACAATGGGACAATGGGACAATGAGATAGGGAGACAAAGAGCTGCTGTGGTCGGCATGATGCCGGAGGCATCGTGAAGGGGTGGCGTCTTCATTTGCTTCCTCCCAGAAAAATCTCACTCCCTACCAACGCGAGCATCAAATCCCGCACGCGATAGCCATCCTTCTCACACGCATCGAGCAGCGACTCGATCTCGCGGCGGTCGGAATACCGGACGGGTGTGCCGGTGGCATACACGGTGAACTGGTGGAGCAGATTTCGCGCGAGTTGGCGTGGGTTGGCGGCAAGGATGGCTTTCAGCGCATGCACATCGTTGAACGTGCGGCCGTCGATGAGTTGGCCGCTTGGATCGACGTTCGCGGAGAGCGTGTAGCTGAAGTCGTGCCCGGCGCGGTCGATGCCGGTGATGCGCTCGCCTTCTTCAATGCCGCGATAACGCGTGCGCCAGCCGCCGAGGATGTCAAAACTCTCCAACGCGAGACCGACAGGATCAAACTTGGCGTGGCAACTGGCGCAGGATTTTTCCTTCGTGTGCAGCGCCATGAGATCGCGGATGGTTTTGGCACCGCGAATGTCCGGCTCCACGGCGGGCACGCTGGGCGGTGGTGGCGGTGGTGGCTGGCCGATGAGGCGCTCCATCACCCACGCTCCACGGACGACAGGCGAGGTGTTCGTGCCATTCGCGCTGACTTTCAAAACAGCGGCCTGCGTGAGTAATCCTCCAAACGGACTAGCTTGCGGCACGGGCACTTTCCGCATGGCAGAACCGCTGAGGGGCGGGAGCTGGTAGTGCTTGGCGAGACGGTCGTTGGCGAAGGCGAAGTCCGCCTTTACGAGCACGCTGGCGGGCAGGTTCTCGCGAATCATCGCGGTGAAAAAGGTCCGCGTCTCGCGCTCCATGCTCTCCACAAGATACTCGTCAAAGCGATACTCCGGGAAGAGCCGGATGTCGGGATCATCGCGGCGGATGTGACGCAGGCTGAGCCAGTAATCGGTGAAGTTTTTCACGAAACGTTCAAAGCCTCCGCTGGCAATGAGACGCTCCGTTTCCTCGCGCAGCGTCTTGGCATCTCGCAGACGTTTCTGAGCCGCGAGATCGCTCAATCGCGCATCGGGCCGCGAGTTCGTGAGAAAGTGCGAGAGACGTGAGGCGATGGCGAAATGATCGACCGCTGATTCCGGCTCGCGCAGGTAGATGAAGTCGCCGGAGGCCAAAAAGGCTTTGTAACCGGCCAGCAGCGCCTCTTTGAACGACGAACCCTTCTCCAAGCGCTCGGCGATGAGCGCTTCAAACAAACGCAAATCAGCCTCCGACACCGGTTCGCGTGCGGCGAGGCCCACAAAGCGACGTAGCAGACGTTTTGCATCCTCTTGGGCATTCTTCGGCGTCACCTCGATGCCGAGATCATCAAACAGCACGCGATGCGAAGGCGGCGG
>JBJONJ010000518.1:0-10932 GCA_046051905.1 Verrucomicrobiota bacterium | reverse complement strand
CGTCGAAGTTTGAATTCAGCGCTGCAGGCCAGTGCGGCATGATGATGAATACCGAGTTGCTGCCGAATTTGGCGAAGAAAGCCGATGACATCTGCTGGATGCGCTCGCTCCACACGGAGGCCATCAATCACGAGCCCGCCATCACCGCGATGCAGACCGGCAACCAGATCACCGGACGTCCCTGCCTCGGCTCCTGGGCCTCGTATGGCCTCGGTTCGATGAATGAGAACCTGCCCACCTTTGTCGTGCTCGTCGCCACGCCGACGAATCGCGAGCAGGAGCAGGCCATCTCCTCGCGCCTATGGAGCAGCGGTTATCTGCCCGGCCAGCACGCCGGCGTGTCCTTCCGCAGCAAGGGCGATCCCATTCTCTACATCAACAACCCGCCCGGCGTGCCGGACAGCGTGCGGAAACGCACCATCGAAGGCCTCAATTCGCTCAACGAGCTCAATTACCAGCAACTCGGTGATCCCGAGACGCAGACGCGCATCTCGCAGTATGAAATGGCCTTCCGCATGCAGGCCAGCGTGCCGGAACTGACCGATCTGAGCAAAGAATCCGAAGCGACGATGAAGCTCTACGGCGACGACGTGCGGAAGCCCGGCTCCTTTGCCAACAGCGTGCTCATGGCCCGCCGGCTCGCGGAGCGCGGCGTGCGCTTCATCCAGCTCTACCACAACAACTGGGACCACCACAGCAACGTCGGCGGCCGCATGCCCAGCCAGTGCAAAGACGTGGACCAGCCCTGCTATGCGCTGCTGGAGGATTTGAAGCAACGCGGCATGCTGGATGACACGCTCGTCATCTGGGGCGGCGAATTCGGCCGCACGATTTACTCCCAAGGCGGCCTTTCGAAGGAAAACTACGGCCGTGACCACCACCCGCGCTGCTTCAGCATGTGGATGGCCGGCGGCGGCGCCAAAGGCGGTGCCATTTACGGCGAAACCGACGACTTCAGCTACAACATCGTCAAAAACCCGCTCCACATCAGCGACTTCCACGCCACCGTGCTGCACCTCCTCGGCTTCCACGCGGATCGCTTCAGTTTCAAGACGCAAGGCCTCGACGGCAAACTCATCGGCATCAATCCGGCGAAGCCAGTGAAGGCGCTGATAGCTTGAAGGCTGTTAATCATGCTCCGTCTCATTCGGGATGAAATGCCTCATCGTGGCAGACTGTTCTTTAGCTGACTGCTATGACCATCATCAACTCATGCTGAGTTTACTTTACCCCGTTAAAACAACCTCCAAGAAGTGGCGACCCCTACGAGAATCGAACTCGTGTCGCATCCGTGAAAGGGATGTGTCCTAACCGCTAGACGAAGGGGTCGTTTGCGGAGTGTGGATATTGTTGGCAAAGGATCGTTTGGCAAGAGAAAATCCTGCGTCGAAAAAGTTTTCTGCGAAGGCATTGTTCGAGACCCAACAACTTGCCATGGCGATGCGAATGAAATCAATCTACCGGAATCCATGGCAGTGGAAAAAAACGCAAGGGCAACCTCAGGGCGCTTGAACACAGTCGCTCCACATAACGAAGCTTTTTCATGACGCTGCAGCACAGGCGCTGAAAGGCCCCTTACTTTCCCTTGGCGTACCGGCACCGTCCAGGGCACATTCGGAAACAGAAAAGCTCGATGCGGGGAAAAGCAGCTTTTTGAAGCCACTCACAAAATGCGGAGCACAGCAGAAAAACGTTGAAATTATATGGGTAGATATTTAATCTCGCTTAATCAATTGGTATGCTTTCCTGCAGCAAGTTTATAATTTTTAGATTCAGGGATGCATATCGTCACTTTTCTGGTGTCAACGTGCGCTTCCTTTTTGGCCAGTGATGATCTTATCCTTCCGAAAACTCTTTCAATCTGGACCAGCACCTGAAGCTGCTGGAACTGGGTCGGCCAAGTCTTCCGTGCCAAGTCAGGATGCCGGAAGCGCGTCGCAGCCATGCCAACCCCAATCCCGATCCATCATGCAAGCCACCATGGCGCCGCCCCAAGCCCCCCCGTTCCAACCAGCAGGCTCTCCCTTGTTCCGAACTGCTGTGGACGAGACTGTCGAAGCGCCGCCGATCAATGCAACAAACGTTCTCTCAGTCGTTGGTGCGGTTCCTGAGGCACCGAACCATTTGCCCCTGACTGTCGCTGATGTGATCACCCAACTCCCCCCGGAACTGGTGCGTGCCGGGGCCGTTCCTCCCCAACAATCTTTAACACTCCCCCCTGCCCTGCTGGAAAATGCCCTTCGCAGCGGTCAGCCATCAGTGCCGATTTTTGAGCTCTACAGGGTCTGCCCGGCGCTGTTTCAAGGCCCGATATCCCCCCAAGATCCACGCACCGTGCCGCTACCGGTGAACCGCCTGTCTTCCCTGATCGCTGGCATCCGGCCTGCTGCTTCTGCACCCGCGTACCTACCCTCGCCCTTCGGCCTGCCTGAGGGCAGCAAACCGGCAGCGTCGGCATTCCCCATGAGCCCTTTCGCTGCCGCCATGCCCTCGTCGGCACCTGCGGCACAACCAACTGGCCATGCCTCTGCTTTCGGCCAAACAACCTCCGCCACTGCGTTGCCGCCTTCATCGCCCTTCGCAGCTCCCACGCTGACCTCGGTTCCTGTCGTCGTGCCCCCTTCCACACCAGCTGCCTCCCCTTTTGCTGTGGCAATTCCGGCCGTACCGCAGCCGGCAGCCGGCTCACCATTCACTGCAACCGAGCCCGCAATCGCAGCGTCCTTCTCTCCCTTCACCTATCCCCAGCCACCTGCCGTAACACCGGCTACCGCCCCAGCCAAGGCTGGGACCACCGCTCTCGACAGGACGAAGATGGGCCTGTTCACCCTCAAGCCTGAAGAAGTCCCAAGCGCTCTTGAAGCTACTTCGCCGACCATGCCCTTGGCGCAACCCCAGCACCCCAAGAATGCCGTCGCGGCAACTTCCATGACGATCCAGTCGGCAAGAGAACCCACCGGGATAAGCGGAGGCAAATCCAAGCTCACACTCGCCAACTTGCTGCATGGCTGCAATGCGGACGATCTCGGCTTTAATCCAGCCGTGATCCCCCCTTGGCTCTCCACCACCGTGGACAACTATCTGCTCCAGCAGCAGGCGCCCACGGGATCTTATGTCTTCAGCCTCGGCACCTTGCTCGACGGGGTCGCCGACCACGGCTTCCGCACTATCCTCAGCGGGGCGAAACGCGACTTTCAAATCCAGTTGCCGTCCAACGAGGTTTTCCATGCCCTGACAGCCGTTCCAGATGGAGTTTCGCAAGTTCCCACAGCCGCCATCACCGCCGTCCCCCCCCCCGCCACCACCTTGGGTGCCCCCAAGTCCGTGGTCCTGCCGCCCGAACGAGCAGCAGGCAACCCTCGGGGAGCCAAACCTCCAGCCGTCGAGCCTGTGGCCTTGCCAGCCCCCGCAGGGCTAATGACCTTCACGCCGTTTGGCAATCCCGGTGTGCCAAGCGTCGGCATCCAGACTCCCACCACGCCAGCGGCACCGGCCAGTTCGATAGTTGCTGCCAGCCCCCCCGCGCCTTCGCCGATGGTTCCGTCTCCACCTCCTTTCCCGATGGCCCCCGAGGCACCGAAGCAGGCCCAGCCTGCGATGGGAGCATCCGTGCAACCCCTGGCTGGTGCTTTTCATGCCTTCAGCAGCCCTGTGATACCGGCGGCGGAGCCCCCGACGACGGTGGGTAAACCCATCCAGCCGATCGTGAAGGCCTTCGATCCCTTCGCCCCGTCACCGAGCGCGCCTCCTGCCAAAGGTCTAAGCAGCGATCAGCTGCTAGGGAATTCGCCAGCCTTGTCGACGGGGTCGCTGTTTAAACCTTCCCAGTCGCTAAATGATCCGTTTGCCAGTCTCCCCGCGCCCAAACGCCTGCCAGAGGAGCCCGTCTCCCCACTGATCCCGGCCGAGCCGAAACCCTCCAGCTTCTTCAGTGCGCCGATTGGTGCCACCGCGGAAAGCGCCCCGACCCGGCCGATACTCAACCTAGCCGCAGGGCCGATCAGCAATCCGTTTGCCACGCCGAAGGAAACACCGCCAGCGCCTTCCCCGCCGCAGCTCTCCGGCTTCTTTACCGGCGCAAGCGATGCTATAGCCCAAGCCCTTCCCAATCTCCAAGCCGCTTCCCCGAGTCCAGCTCCTTCTGCGGCATTTCCCCCGATTCCCGCGCCCTCTGCGGCCCCAGCGGCCAAACTGGCCACGGCAGCCAAGTCGTCCTTCCTAGCTCTCTCAGCCATCGAAAGCGACTCCGATCAGCTCCTTCTAAGAGCCCTGCTGGGCGTCGAGGAAAGCCTTGATGCCTCCCGCGTCGTCCAACTCCTCGCTAACCAGCCAGGTCTCAGCGCCTGTGTCTACTTAAATGACTCCTGCGTGCTCGGCCATGCCGATTCCTCGGTAGCCGATGCCGTCATCTTTCAGCAGCAGGCCGCGGACATCGCAAGCCAGTTGCGCGGTCTCGCACCGCTCATCGGCATCGATGGCGCGGAAACCTTCACACTGAACGCTGGCGGCCGCCTCCTTACCTTCTGCTTTCCGACTAAGGTCACCACCGTTGGGGTGCTCCATCGCGGCGAGCCCGGCACCGGTCTACGTGACAAGATCACCCTCGTCGCCCGAGAATTGGCCCGCCTGTTTCGCTGAGTCCTCTTGACAACTTCTACGACCTGCCAACAACGCCGAGTCTCCATTCAATATTGACAGATCACCCACTCCTACCATGCCCAGCATCAACCACGAAGAGTGCACCGTGAGCTTTAAGATTGTCTATTGCGGCACGCCGCTTGGAGGGAAAACCAGCAACATTCAGCAAATCCATGCCAAGCTCGACCCGCGGGGACGCAGTGACCTCATCTCCCTCTCCACTGCGCAGGATCGAACCTTGTTCTTCGATTTCCTCAGCATCGAGGCAGATGCCATCCCCGGCTACAAGACAACTTTCCACCTCTACACGGTCCCCGGACAGGTGACCTACAACGCCACACTCCAGCTTGTGCTACGGCAGGCCGATGGCGTGGTCTTTGTGGTCGATTCGCAGATGGACCGCCAGCGGGACAACCTTCAAGCCTACCAAAGCCTGGAGGCGAACCTCCGCCTAAACGACAGCTCCATCGATCGCCTACCCATCGTGCTGCAATACAACAAGCGCGACTTGCCGAACGCGGCACCAGTCGATTACCTCGAATACCTCTTCAACAGCCGTCCCGTGCCCTTCCTCAGCTTCGAGTCTGATGCACGCAGCGGCCGCAATGTGCTCGCCACGCTCAATGCCGTCTCCCAAGCTGTGCTCCACCAGTTCCGCAAGGATCATGCGCCGGTGAATCCCACACCCCCGCCCTCAGGTCGCCAGCCCTCGCGAACTCAACAGCCTCCTCCTGCCCTTGCGGCAGCGTAATCATTCAACGTTTGTCGATGCTCTCTCCGCTCCTCCAGATCAAAGGCGTTCAGTCTGCCTTCATCACCGATGATTCAGGCCATCTCATCGCCGCCAGTGGCAGGGATTTGCAGCCTCCCGCAGGCGTGCTTGTGCTGACTCAAGCAGCTATCAGTGCCGCGTCGGAGTTTGGCCGCCGCAGTGGCGTCGGCGTCTGCGAGGAGTTGATCCAGCATCACGCGGGTGGCGCTGTTTTTCTACGCAGCCTGCCTCAATTCCGAACGCTCGTCGTCCGCTGCCAGACGGATACGCCGATGAATGAGGTGCGGCAGATCGCGGCCAGCCTGTCAATAGGAAGCGCCGCCCCCCAGCCAGCCTGTCGCGCACGGGAGGCTGCCTCGCTTGACCTTTCGGACGCTCTGCACGCCATGCCAGCCTGGTGATTCTTCGCTCCGGCTAGAATCATAACAAAGATTTACAACCTTCGTCTTCCGGCCTAGAACTTGCACGTCCTCAATTTTTTCCCGACCCCATGATTGACCTTAGCACCACCACCGGACCGCTGGAGCTCGTCTCCAAAGGCGGGCCGCTCGTGTGGCTGCTGCTCGGCTGCCTCTGCCTTTCCGGTGCCATTTTCCTAGAGCGAATGGCTTACTTTCACCGCGCCAGCATGAACATTGGCGAGTTCCTCGCCGGTCTCGCCACCCTCATCAGCCGCCGGAACTTCGCCGAGGCCCTCCAGGAATGCGTCGCGACCCGCGTTCCCGCCGGACGCGTCATCCACGCCGCCCTTCTCCGTCATCACACCCCGCGTGAGCAGCTCAAAGAAATCGTCCAGGAGGCCGGCCAGCTCGAAGTGCCGCGTTTGGAGCGCTTTTTGAGCCTTCTGAATGCCATCGCCCACATCGGACCGCTCATTGGTCTGCTCGGCACTCTGATCGGTCTGCTCGATGCCTTTACGCGCATCTCCTCTTCCAATGGCCTAACCACCCCGGCGGATGTCGCCCAGGGCGTGTATCAAAGCCTGATCACGGCCGCGCTCGGCCTCGTCGTCGCCATTCCGGCCTACCTCGGCTATGCCTTCCTCAGCGCCCGTTCACGAGCCCTCATGCACGATCTCGAACGCGCTGGCATCGAAATCGTCAATCTCATCGAGGACAGCAAGAGCACTTCAAACATCGTCGAGTTCCACCAGGTCTCCGAATCGCCTGGCATCGTCCCGATGTCTAAAACGAGGACGCGCGGCCTAAAAGGTTGATTGGCTGCACGAATTGAGTGCCTGTTCAAGCCTCTCGCACGATCACGGGGGGTGAAGCCAGAAAAACCACCCCCAAGAGCCCGATCGTAAATCTTGTGATGGATCTTTTACTCAGAGCAATCCCTCAAATCTTACCAACAACCATCTCCCGCATGACTCCGCCTTATCTGCGGCCATGCATCCGACCATGTCCATCACCACCCGCAAAGGAGACGACGGCTCCACCGACCTGCTGTTTGGCGTTCGCACCACCAAATCCCACCCCCGCATCCATGCTCTCGGCGCGGTGGATGAGCTGAACGCCGCCCTCGGCCCGCTGCGCATCGCGGCGATGAAGCAGGAAACCCGCGACTTGATCCCCCAAGTCCAGCGCTGGCTCATCAGCCTCATGGGCGAGTTGGCCACCCCGCCGGGGCTTGAGGCCAGGTATGCCGCCACGCACCAAGACCTCATCTCCGCCGAGCAGGTGGGCTTTCTCGACACCCTCGCCGCGAAGCTTGAGGCCTCTGGAGTGCTTCAATTCAAAGGCTGGGCACTGCCAGGCGAGGCCGGAGTCATGAGCGGGGCCCACGCCGATCTCGCCCGCGTGGCTTGCCGCCGGGCTGAGCGTTGCGTGATCGACCTCGATGACACGCCGGAGGCTGTGCCGAACCGCGAAGTCGCCCGCTTTTTAAACCGGCTTTCCGATGTCCTGTGGCTCATCGCCCGCTGGGAGGAGCGGCTAGAAGCCTGAGACAGGCTATTCAACAGATCTGAACCTACCTTTGGCTTGCCGAGTGAATGGGAGGACCGTAGCGTACACGCTTTCACTCGTTTCCGACCTCTCATGCTCATCCAATCGAAAGCCTTTGCCCGTGCCGGCCTGGTGGGAAATCCCTCCGACGGCTACTACGGCAAGACGATCTCCTTCATCATCCGCAACTTCCACGCGGAGGTGACGCTGTATGAGACCCCCGAGCTGCGCATCGAGCCTGCAGACCGTGATCTCAGCGTTTTTGGCAGCATTGATGAACTCGTCCGCACCGTGCGGCAGTTCGGCTACTACGGCGGCATGCGCCTGCTGAAGGCCTGCGTGAAGCGCTTCTTTGAATACTGCTCGAAGCATGGCATCGACCTTCACGGTCGGAATTTCACCCTGCGCTACTCCAGCAATGTGCCGCCACAGGTGGGCATGGCGGGCAGCAGCGCCATCATCACCGCCTGCTGGCGGGCCTTGATGGAGTTTTACCAGGTCGAGATCCCCAAGCATCTCGTGCCCAGTCTCGTGCTCAGCGTGGAAAATGACGAACTCGGCATTCCAGCAGGTCTCCAGGACCGCGTGATCCAGACCTACGAAGGCGTCGTCTTCATGGACTTCAACCGCGCCAGCGTGGAAAAGCTCGGCCACGGCATCTATGAGGAGATTGATCCTTCCCGGCTCCCGCCCGTTTATGTGGCCTACACCACCCAGCTCAGCGAGGGCACGGAGGTCTTCCACAACGACATCCGCGGCCGCTGGAACCGCGGCGAACGTGAGGTCGTCAGCGCCATGTATCACTGGGCCGGGCTGGCCCACCGCGTGCGCGACATGATCGTCGGAGGCCGTGGCCGAGAGATCGGCCCGCTGCTCAATGAGAACTTCGACCTGCGCCGCCGCCTTTACAAAATCAGCCAAGGGAACATCGACATGGTCGAGGCCGCCCGGGAGGTGGGTGCCAGCGCCAAATTCACCGGCTCCGGCGGCGCCATCGTCGGCACCTACGAGGACGACGCCATGTTTGAGAAGCTGCGCCAGGTGCTCGAACCGATGAAAGTGGCCGTCATCAAGCCGCAGATCCTGCCCGAGGCTTGATCCAAGGTCACCAGCAGGTCCCGCAGTCCCGGCAACCGCTCACGTCGCGGAGATAGAGATAGCCCTCGGCCTGCTCGCCGCCTTCGAGTTCCACGGGCACGCGTTCATATTCGCCACCGGCCACGTCTTCGAGGACATCCAGGCGTGCCAGCCCCGCAGGGTCCACGTCCCACAACTCGCCTTCAATGCTCAAGCCCTGCGGATGGCGCACCAGACCCGGATAGCCGCCAAGATCGAACATCCGATAAACCGGCCGCGTCCTCGCCGGGCCCACAAAACGCTGCGCCTCGATCCAGTGATGATTTTCGCCGCCACGTTTCAGCGTGCCATACACAAACACCCGCGTCATCCCAGCTCGTCCTCCCGTTCTTGAAGCCACAAGGGCCGTTCATAGCGTTTGGTTTTCAGTTCATCGGCACGAGAGCGCATCGTCGCAGGCATGTCCGGCACGAGGAGCACGTTCGAGGCCAGTTGAGAGGCCCAGCGAGGCCAGAAATCATCCGCCAAGGTCACATTTTGCACGCTGCCCTGATGCAGCAGACCCAGTTTCCCACGGCGCTGCCCTGCCCCGGCGATTTTGACCTTTCCTCGCACCACGTCATGCAAGGCGGGAGCCACAAAGCAGAATGGGTTCTCGATCAAATCCTCCGGTCCCGCCAGTCGGCAGCCGCTGAAGCCCGCGCTCACCAGTGCCTTCGCCAGCGAGTCATGGATGATCTGGTAGCTATCCAACGGACGCGTCTCCGCCCAGGGATGCCCGCCCGGCACGATGACCGAGTAGGTGAAGTCATTCTCATGCAGCACCACGCCGCCGCCCGTCCAGCGACGCACCACCGGCCAGCCCGGCAGCGCCTCGGCCAGCTTGGGCAGGCTCTGCGCATAGCCGATCGTCACCGTGGGCCGGTCCCAGCGATACACTCGCAGCACCGCGTCAGCACTCTGCTCCAGCCACGCCTGATCTGCGGCCATGTTCCAGGCCCCATCGTGCGGCAGCGGGTCAAAATGAAGGATGAGACGGTCAAACATGGAAGGAAGGCCTTTCTGCCATCAACCACACCAAAAGGCGAGCCCGCTTTGCCATCGAAATCACCGCATCGAATCCAGCAAGGCTTTCGCACAAGCCGCGGCAAACTCCGGCGCATTGATCTCGCAGTCCATCTCGATGAGCGGAACACCTGGCTTCAGGTGCTTTTGGATGCCTTCAAACAGCGCGGCATCCGCCTCGGGGCTGTGAAATGGCTTTCCGGCGGCGCTGATGATGCTGATGGCCTTCTTCGGCATCAGCACCGTGACCGGACCGCGGCAGGTGTTGGCCTTCTCGGCGAGGATGCGGCCCAGTTCAGCGCATTCGGCCGCATTCGTCCGCATGAGAGTGACCTGTGGGTTGTGGATGTAAAACGTGCGCCCTTCAAACTTTGCCGGCACGGTGGCCCGCTCGCCAAAGTTCACCATGTCGAGGCAGCCCGGTGTGATGATGGACGGAATACCCGCCTTCGCCGCGGCATCGAGGCGGTTCGGTCCCGCGCCAAGGATGCCGCCGACGAGCTCATCCGCCCACTCGGTCGTCGTGATGTCCAAAACGCCCGCAAACATGCCGCTCTCGATGAGCGACTCCATGATGCGGCCACCGGTGCCGGTGGCGTGAAACACCAGTACCTCATAGCCCGCGTCCTCGAGGATCTTTTTCGCCATGTTCACGCACTCGGTGGTGTTGCCAAACATCGACGCGGCGATCAGCGGCTTGTCCTCACCGGCAGGCACATTCGTCTCCACCATGCCGCAGATGGCCCCGGCGGCACGGGCCAGCAGCACGCGGGAGATGCGGTTGATGCCGCTCACGTCCACGATGCTCGGAAACATCACAATGTCCTTTGTGCCCACATAGGGAGCCACATTGCCCGCGGCCAGCGTCGAGACCATCACCTTGGGAAAACCGACCGGCAAGGCCCGCATGGCCGCCGTGCCGATGGCGGTACCGCCACCGCCGCCGAGGGAAATCACACCCTGCACGCGGCCTTCACTCACCAGCTTGGAAAGGTACACCGCCGCCGCGCCCGCCATCGCCGTGACAGCTTCGCCACGATCTTGGCGGGCCATGATGCCCGCGAGGTCCACGCCATTGGCCGCGGCCACTTCCTCGCGGTTCACATCCGGTCTCACCTGCGGAGCCTCGCCGCTGCCGGTGTCGATGAGAAGCGTCTGATGGCCGCGAGCGCGGATGATCTCCGCCACGTAGGCGTGTTCGTGGCCTTTGGTGTCGAGCGTGCCGAGGACTGCGATGGTGGACATAGGTTCTGAATTGGAAAGGATGGGGCGAAGAATGGCAACCTCTGAGATGAGGCCGCCGCCCACTTTGCCCTATCCGATCTCCTCCACTCGAAATGCCATTGCCATTTCAGACACCTTCATCGTATAAAACCGCCCCTCACGATGAATTTCCGAGTCCTCCTCCTGTTTTTGCTGCCTGCCGCCGCG
>JBJONJ010000517.1:0-4153 GCA_046051905.1 Verrucomicrobiota bacterium | reverse complement strand
TGCGCGTGTGCTCCGCCGAGCAAGCCGATCGAGGTTCCCTGCCACTGGCCGCTGGTGGCGATCTCCACCGCCCCCGGTTTGCCCAGTTTCGGTGACCAGCAGCCGGGAATCTGCCCGGCAGGAGTGGAATTGATCGCTGGTGCCTCCCACCAGGAGGCGACGCGCAAATTCACGCCTTTGAGCTGCGCTGAGACCATCTGCCACACTGGCACGCGCAGCAGGGAGGGCTTCGAAATGAGTGTGACGCCGCTGCTGAGCTTGCTGACGAGCACGTCGGTGCTCGTCGATTCTTTTCCGAGGGTTTTGACCAGCGCCTGCACATCGGGCGGTCCGCCATTTTGCACGATGGAGGGCTGATTGACGTCAGTGACGACGCTGGAGTTCGCCAGGGAGTTCAGGATCGCGACGAGGTCAGCCTTGTTGATCGTCACCGCAAAAAAATGCTGACTCACCATCACGTCGTCGTCCTGGATGCAGCCAAGCGTGTTGCCATCATTCTGCCGGGGGAAATTCCGGCTGCCGGAGGCAGGCCAGGACGGCGTGGAGACCTGGAGCACAAAGCCCTCGCCGTCCTGATTCCATGCGACCATGCCTTTGCTGTGCCCCATGGGGGAAAACTGCGTCTCGATGGGGTTGTTGTAAAACTGGTCATTCCAGACCACATAAAAGTAGCCCGGTGTGTTGTACACCTGGGCAAAAGTGGCCGCCAGCGGGTCCGCCAGCGTGGGAGTGGCCCCGAGGCAGCCGGTTCCTTTCACCAAGGTCGGTTTGGCGCTCGTGGCGAAGACATACTGCTGGCTATGTCCATGTGGGTATGGCTGGAAGGTGCCGCCGAAGATGCCTTTGGAGCCGACGTCTGGCGGCTTCCCGCCTTCTGTGCAGCCGGGAAAAGACAACGCGTTGAATTTGAAGGCGAACATCCAGTCCACCGGTTTGCCTTTGCTGGCCATTGGGCGGGGCGGGGGAAGGGGCTTTGCGGGAGTGCTCATGGATCTGGTGTTTGGTTTGAGAGGGTGAGGTCCGACCTCAGTGACCTGTTAATGATTTAATTAATACACTTAAGACCTATTTAGGTCACGGTTTATGTTTGGCTGCGTCAAAACCGTCACGCAGTTATGAGTGGTTCATCGCGTAAACCGCCAGCTCTTTGACTGAGCGATCCCGAAACGCGGCCCTCAGCGCCACTGTATGAGGCGCTTTTCCTCCGGGAAAAGAGGGGTGGAGGCTGGAATGCTTCCCGCCATCTCCAAGGCCAGCTTTTCCTGCCCGACGCCGATGAGGACGGACGTCATCGCCGCACGCTCGTGCGGCTGCCAAGGGTAGGGCTGATTCAATTTCTCCAGATACCCGGCCGCATCGGCATGCAGCTTGAGGCGGTGGCTGGCGAAGGCGGCGAGAAAGGCGGCATAGACGTTTTTGGGGTCCTGTTTCAACGCCACGCGGGATTCCTCCAGGATTTGCTCCACCGCCTCTCCGCAAAGCAGGCGGAGGCAGCTGGACTGCCGGTGCAAATCGAGATTCCACGGCTCGAGTTGCTCGCGCTGGGCCATCAGGCGCAGGGTCTCCGTCGCCGTGCTGCCGCCTTGCCGGGCGGAGTCGAGCAATTCTGGCAGCAGGTGAGTGGCGACGGGGAATTGCGGGTAAAAAGCCGCGGCGAGGGCCTCGCTGGCTGCCCGGTGAACGCCAAAACGGCGCGCGAGGTGAGCGATGGCGATGTAACTGCCCTGCTGGTCGAGCTTTTGAGCCTCCTCCATGGCCTCTCCGAGCTTCCGGATGGCTTCAGAGGTGGTTCCCTCGTTCGCGAGGGCGATCCAGGCCTGAAACAGCACCTGCACGTGCCGCTGCAGGGGCACGGCGTGGGCGGTGACGAGCTGGGCCGCCTCGGAGGTGAGCTTTTCCGCCATGAGGGAGTCCAGCCGCGCAGCGCACAGCCCTGCATCCTGCAGGGAGAGATCATGCGGGATGACCTCCAGCGCGAGGAAGTGCTCTTGATGACGCTGCAGCAGGCGGGTGATGGCGAGGCGGTCTGTCGCGGTGAGGGAGCGCGCCTCACGAAGGAGGAGCGCGCGGATCCAGGCGCGCAGGTCCGTGCGGCTGTCGTCGGAAAGCGGCAGCGCATAACCGAGGAAGTGGCGGGTGACCTCACGCTCGTGATCCTGCCAGGGCATGCGGCTGATCAGCCCGCTGAAACGCGCACGGCGGGCCGGATCGGCGATGGTTTGCCGCGCGAGGGTCCAAAAGCAGTGGTTGCGACCCTCCAGATCGTCTTCGGCGATGGTTTTTTCGAATTGATCGAGCAGGGCGTCGAGCCCGGCGGTGTGCTGCTGACCATCCAGAGCGTTGGCGAGGGAGGCGGCATGCTGGAGGCGGGCCACATTGTCATCCGGGGCGAGCTGGATGACCTTTTCCATGGCTGCGCGGGCTGCGGCGGCATCGCCAGCCTGGGTGGCGAGGGAGGCCTCGGCACGCCGCAGATCCGCTGTCTCGCCGTGAGCGCGCTCAAACGCATCCAGCACGACGCGGGCCCCGGTGTGGTCACTGAGGCGGGCGAGGGCGCTGGCGAGATCGAGCTCGTCCTCCGGCGTCAGCGGCTCAAAGCGTGGAAGCAGGGTGTAAAAGAAGCGCGCGTAGTGCGGCAGACCGATTTCCGACGAGGTCTGCGCGAGGGCCCGAACGACACCAGGTTCCTTCGGCGAGAGCTTCCAGGCTTCCAGCAGGAGCTGTACGCCCTCGCGTTGGTGGATGTCGTCCTGGATCAGCAGTCGCGCTTCTGCCACGAGACGGCGGGACTGCCACGCTTTGTGCGCTGTCCGGATGGCCTCGCCCTGCCAGAGACTTAAAATCACGGCTGCAACGGCCAGTGTGGCCACCGTGAAGTGCAACCAACGCGGCGTGGCGTCAAAGAGCCAAGCCAGAACTCGCAGGGGCCAGATACGTTGGGTCTTTTGGACTTGCAGCATGGCTTGAGAATCTTCCTGCGACTCCGATTAGGCTCCGGAACGTTGGAGATGGATCACTGGCCGTGGCCATCTTTTCTCCGTCGGCGCAGAGCAAGGCTTTGCAGGCCGCCGAGCAGCAGGAACATGCGGGAAGGCTCGGGTATGAGCTGGGTTGCGTTGAATTGGCCGGCCTGAATGCTGGCCCCGCTGTTCTCATAGGCCCAGTCCACGATGGTGCCGGCACCGGTGTTCTTGATGATGACGCGCATCCAGCCGTAGAGGTTCGGGCCGCCGATGGTTTCCTGCATGACAAAGGCCAGCAGGCCCTGCGCACCGAGCTGGAACTGATCGGCACCCGCGCCGACGTGCGTGGTGCTGCCGGCCTCGCCCGTGGCGTAGGTGCGGCTGCTGTCGATGACGGTGCCGATGGCCACCTTGAGGTCGCGACCGGCTCCATCGGTGTTTGGGCGCAGCAGGGCGCTGTTTCCGATGCTCACGCCGCCAAAAAAGGGATTGATCCACGGTGCCGAGGCCCAGGAGGCCGGCTCCGTGCCGCCATTGGTGCTGAATCCGGGCAGGGTGACGTTCAAATACAGCCCGCCGAAGTCCTGCGACACGCTGAGATTCTGGATGCCGGAGTAAACGACCGCACTTTGCGCGGAAGGTGGCAGCAGGAACGTCAGAATGACGAACATGAAGGCCTGGATTCCGTATTGGGGCCGGAATCGGGCGGTGTGCGGGCGGGAGGGGTTCATGGGAGAGTCAGGAAAATGAATCGGGAATCAGGAATCTAGATTCAGGAATGCCTCAGGGCGTGATGTTGACGGTGACCCGGAAATAGCGGGCCTTTTTGCCATTCGGCAGGAAGTGCGGGTAGGGCACGCTGACGAGCTGGAAGCCGCCGCTGGTGGCCAGCACGGTGGGCACGTCGACGCTGGCGGTGAAGGAGCCAAAGTCATCCGCGCTGAACTGAGGCGTGTAGGTCAGGCCTGCGGCGACATGATCGGTGCGGCGGATGAAAAGACCACGGAAATCGACGCCATTGGTGATGGGCTCGAGTTTGATGGTCGGCTGGCCGGTGGTGCCAAAGGTGGCGGCGGCGTAGGTGCCGGTCATGGTCAGATCCGGCGGGCCGCTGCTGCCGCTGGTGGGATCGGTGCCGAAGGCGAACTCGAGAAGGTTGGTTTTGCCATCGAGGTCGAAGTCAGCGCCGT
>JBJONJ010000516.1:0-4089 GCA_046051905.1 Verrucomicrobiota bacterium | reverse complement strand
CCCGCCAACGAGCTGAAACCGCCTTCCACCGCCGATTCCTGCCTCGCGAGGAAGTTGGTGTCGATCACCAACGGCGGCCTCGGCACGGTGAACTCGATCACGACGCTTTCGCGATTCGCCTCAAGCACCGCTTTCCTCGGCCGTAGCGGGTGCCAAGCCTCGTTTTCATGCAAAACGCGATGCATGACCTTCCCCACCTGCTCGCCCCACCAGCGCTCGCCATCGGCGGCGAGGTGAATCGCATCGCCGTGGCGATTGGGCGGATAGACGCTATTGATCGCACTCGGCACCGCGTAGTGCGGCCCTACCATGTGAATCGCTTCATCCGCATCCGCTGCCATGAGCTGCGCCTCACCCGCCAGACCGAGTGTCTGATAGGTGAACATCGGCAGCTCGCCCTTTTGCCCCGTGATCGCACACAAGTCCGCTGACCACTGCCGCCGATACGCGATGAGTTGATCTCGATACCACTTCAAACCTTCCGCACGCGGCATCTCCGCATCCCAACGCGTCGGCACGAGGCCGCCCTTCGCTCCACCATTGCCCTCGCCCTGCATCCAGTAGAGCGCCTCGATGCGAAAATCGGGTCTCAGCGCCTTCGCACGCCGCGCATCATCGAGACTCGTCTTGTAGTAGCCACCACCATGCTTCTTCGCCTCCGGCGTGCGTTCATCCACCGACAAATCGGCACTCGATAGCTCCTGAATCTGCCGCCCGCCCTGTCCCGCGCATGCGACGAGGTAATTCGCAGACACCTGCTGCTGCGAAGAAAGATGATCCGCCATCCCATTCGCCACCGTCTCGCCGAGCCCGCCATTCACCGTCGCCCGCAGCGGCACGAGGCGGAACAGCTCCGCGCCCCGCTTCTCCGGGGTGGCCGAGTTGTCCTTCGCCAACCACGTCCGCACACCACGCTGAAACATCAGATTGCCCCACGCGCTTCCCTTCTCACTCACCACCGGCAGCGACTCCGAACCATCACACAAGGACTGCCCCATCATCCAGATGCCCGAGAGGTCCGCGGCGCAGGCCGGGCTGAGCAAGGCGAACAGAAGAGGCAGGAATCTCATGAGTGGGACGCTTTCACAGCTTCACGTCCCATCCTTGGCGGTAGCCTCCTTCACGGTTCCACAGCGCCTCCGCGGCGGCATTGTCGATGATCTTGCCTGTCTTCGGATCACAGCGCACGACGGTGTTCGTGCGGTAGGCCATGTTACCGAGGTGGCACATCATGGTGCTCTTCTGGCCTTCGTCGATGGGGCTGTTCAGCTTTGCCTCGCCACGGATGGCGTCGAGGAAGTTGCCGATGTGGGAAACATCACCGGTGCCGGCGGTGCTGGCCTTGCCCTTGCTGATCTCGACGCCCTTCGGGTCGTAGATGCTCCAGGTGTCGCGGGAGACGGCCATCGTGCCTTTGTCGCCGTAGAAGACGACCTCGCCGAGGTTTTTCTCCGCCGCGCGGGGATGACAGGAGCTTTGCAGCCATTCACAACCCGCGTGGCCGAAGTCAAAGACGGCCGTGCCGGTGTCCGGCGTCTCCTGATCGTCGTCGAAGAAGTAGCGTCCGCCGTTGTAGGTCGTTTTGAGCGGATAGTCGCCCTTCAGGCCCCAGCGCAGGATGTCGAGTGAATGGATGCCGTTGTTGCCGAGCTCGCCATTGCCCCAGTGCCAGAACCAGTGCCAGTCGTAGTGCGCGATCTTTTTCCGATCATGCTTCACATCGTCCGGCACGGGTCCCTGCCACAAATCAAAGTCAAGATCGGCCGGCGCCGGTTTTTCGTTCACGGCGACGGTCTTGCGGCTGTTGTAGTAAAAGCCGCGTCCGAAGCGCACCTCGCCGACGGCTCCCTCATGCAGCGCGGTGATGGCGTCCTTCATCCAGGTGCGGCGCTGGTTGCCCATCTGCACGAGGCGGTCGTATTTCCTCGCCGAGGCGACGATCATCTCCGCCTCGCCGGCGTTCTGGCTGCCGGGCTTCTCGACATAGACGTGCTTCCCCGCCTGCATGCAAAGCAGCGCGGCGGGCGTGTGCCAGAAATTCGGCGTGGCGATGAAGACGGCGTCCAGCGTCTTGTCATCCAGGAAGCGGCGGAAGTCCTTCACGCCCTGGCAGGACACCGGCTGTGTGGCGTTGACCACCTTCAGACCGGCTTCGAGGCGCTTCGGATCCACCTCGGCCAGGTAGGCGATCTCCACATTCGGAATCTTCAACAAGGCGCTGACATGCCCCATGCCGCGACCCAGCGCGACGACGGCGACTTTGAGCTTCTTTTGAGCGGCATCGGCGGCGCGCAGCCGGGTGACGGTGGCTGCCGCGGCCAACGCGGAGGTTTGATGGAGGAAGGAGCGGCGGTTCATGGTGGTGCCCAGAAATCGCCGCAACGCCCCGTCCTCTTGCGAACCGCCGTCAGGCTTCACTTCTTCAGCCCCGCGAGCATCGCCTTCATCTTCGCGACGGTTTCGGCGTGGGCGGGGTCTTTGGCGAGGTCTTTGGACTCTTGCGGATCGTTTTGCAGGTCGAAGAGCGTCGCGCCCTGGCGGCCTTCGTCCCATTCGGTGTAGCGGAACTTCTCGGTGCGCACGCTGACGCCGACGAAGGCGCCGGCCTTGCCTTTGCCCTTTCCTTTCCCTTGAGCCTTCTTGCCTTTTTCGAGGTTCTTCGGGTCAAAGCCGGGCGCGGTGGTTCCCTGAGGTGCGCCACGCAGCGTTTGAGTGAAGGCGGGCTTGTCCCACGCGGCCTGCGGATTGTCGAGCAGCGGCTTGAGGCTCACGCCATCGCTCTGAGGAAGCGGCAGGCCGCACACATCGGCGAGCGTGGCGTGCAGGTCGATGAGCTCGACAGGGCGCGGGCAGGTCTTGCCGTTGTTCGCATTGCCGGGCACGCTGATGATGAGCGGGACGTGCGTGGAATTTTCCCACAGGCTCTGCTTCTGCCACAGACCGTGATCGCCCAGGTGGTAGCCGTGATCGCTGTGAAACACGATGACCGTCTTCTCGCGCAGCCCGAGCCGCTCGACGGCGGAGACGACCTGCCCGACCTGATCATCCATGAAGGTGGTTGAGGCAACGTAGGCCTGCAGGATCTCTTTGCGCATCGGATCGGTGAGCTGGTCCTGCTCTTTCTTGTAGCTGGCATATGCGGCCGCCGGCATGCCCGGCGCATCCTTCATCGGCCCGGTGGCGAGCTGGATCTTGTTGATGGGATAGCCCTCGAAATACTTCGCCGGGGCGACATACGGCGTGTGAGGACGGTAAAAGCCGACCGCGAGGTAAAACGGACCGTCCTTCTTCGCTTCGAGCAGCTTGATGGCCTCTGCGGCGCCAATCGCATCGGTTTGCGGCTCCTCGGAGGGATCGTTGAACCAGCTCAGCGTGCCGCCGAACTGCCCCGGCGTGAGCGTGTGGATCTGGTCCTCGACTTTTTTGTCGTGGCCGATGGGATTCACGACCTGCTGCCACGATGGCTCGTCATCGAGACCGCTGGTGCCGATCTGCGTCGGCACGCCGTAGTGGTAAAGTTTGCCGACACGCGCCGCGAAGGCACCCGCCTTGGAAAACGTCTGCGGGATGCTGAGCACATCGGGCAGGGCTTTGCGGAAGTGCGTGCTGTTTTCATACACCTTCGTGCTGCCCGGTCGCATGCCGGTCATGAAGGAAGCGCGGCTCGGATTGCACAGCGGATACTGGCAGTAGGCTTTTTCAAAGCGCACGCCGGTGGCGGCGAGCTTGTCGATGTGCGGCGATTTCACCTGCGCATGGCCGTAGCAGCCGAGGGAGGTGTTTAAGTCGTCCGAGACGATGTGCAGCACATTGAACTTCGGCGGCGCGGCCAACGCAGTGGCGGCAACGAGGGCAAAACTAGCAGCTAGGAGCGATTTCATGGTGGCACGTGGTAACGCCGGGAAGGCGTGGAACTCGCGAAAAACTCTCCTAAGATGGCGGGAGGTGGCTTGCTCTCATCCGCCGACGGTCGCCATGAATGTCATATATTTAGATCAAAACGCTGTTTCTTATCTCGCGTTCAGTGAGCCCGGGAGCGTTTGGTGGGAAATCCGTTTGGTGCTTGAGAAGAAGTGCGACGAGGGAAAG
>JBJONJ010000515.1:0-4221 GCA_046051905.1 Verrucomicrobiota bacterium | reverse complement strand
GCGGCGGCGACCCTTCCCGCGAGATCGACGCCTTGCTGGAGCAGGCCTGGACCAAAAACGGCCTCAAATCTAACCCGATAGCCTCCGACGAGACCTTTGCCCGGCGTCTCCACCTGGATGTGATCGGACGCATCCCCACGCGGGAGGAGCTTCTCACCTTCCTGGCCGATCCGGCACCGGACAAGCGCTCGCGACTCATCGACCGGCTGCTCGCCAGCGAGGGCTTTGACCAGCATCAGTTTCATTTCTTTGCCGACCTCCTCCGCGTGCAGTCGCGGGCCAATGGCGGCCAGGGGGACATGACTTCCAAGCCCTACGTCGAACATGTGAAGCGCCGAATCCGCGAAAACATGCCCTTCGATGCCTTCGCATGCGAGTTGCTCACCGCGCAGGGCAAGGTGTGGGACAATGCCGCCATCGGCTACTACATGCGGGATCTCGGGATGCCGCTCGAGAACCTCTCGAACACCATGCGCGTCTTCCTCGGCACCCGCGTCGAGTGCGCCCAGTGCCACAACCATCCCTTCGACAAATGGACGCAGATGCAGTTCTACCAGATGGCGGCCTTCGCCTACCCGCTGGAGACGAATTTCACCGGCGTGTCCGAAAAAGGCGCGCTCACCGACCTCAAGCGGGCCGCCGAAAAGAAGCCTGAGCTGGCCGTCGGCGTGCGCCACCTCGGCCGCGTGTTTGAGAACCTCGGCGACTTCGTCCGCTACAGCAAGGTGCAGACCCTCCCCAGCCGTGTGCTGAAGCTCCCGCACGATTATCAATACTCCGACGCCAAACCGCACGACGCCATCCAGCCCGCCACGATGCTCGGAAAGCCGGCCGCAGGCGATTTGAAGGCCTTCGCCGCTTGGATGACCTCGCCGGAGAACCCGCGCTTCACCAAGGTCATCGCCAACCGCCTTTGGAAACGCGTTTTCGGCCTCGGCCTCATTGAGCCGGTGGACGAGCTGTTTGACACCACCGTGGCGATGAACCCCGCGCTCATGAACCGGCTCGAAAAGCTCATGGTCGAGCTGCGCTACGACCTGAAGGCCTTCCTTCGCGTGCTCTACCACACCCGCGCTTATCAAAACGAGGCCACCCGGCAGGAACTCCTCGCCGGTGAGGTCTATCACTTCACCGGCCCGCTGCTGCGTCGCCTCACCGCCGAGCAGATCTACGACAGCTTCGTCACGCTCATCCATGCTACGCCCGACCTTCCGCGCCGCAAAGGCATCGACGCGGAGATGGCTCAGAAGCTCGTCTATCGTGGCAAGCTCAGCGACGCGCTCGATTTGATGTCACCCCAGGAGATTTTCGATGGCTCGATGAAGGCCTCCGAGGTTTATGAGTCCGTCTCCGCCCGTGCGAAGCCGCTGCGCGAGGCCTACACCGCCGCGCAGAAGGCCAAGGACAAGCCGCTCATCGAAAAACTGAATGTCGAAATCCGCAGCGTCGAGTTCGTGGCCCGCACCGGCATTCACGATCATGTCGTCGTTCCCGCCGTGGCACGGCTTTACACGAAAAAGACCGGCCAGCCTGCGCCGCCACCCATTCCTGTCGTGAAACCGAGCCTCGAAGAACTCAAAAAAGCCGGTCAAAACCGCGCCTACATCGCCGTGCCCGGCTACGACATCGACCAGGCCATCCCGCGTGAGGAAAAAGCCGCCGAAGAAGCCCGCGACGCCCTCTTCCGCGAGGAGGCCCGTCGTTTCGGCCTCTCCGATCTCGACACCTATCTCAAAGCCCGTCGCGACCAGGTCCGCGACTGGCCCCGCGCCGCCGATCTCGACTCTCCCGCGCCTCGCGGCCACTACCTCCGCGAGTTCGGCCAGAGCGACCGCGACCTCATCGACAACGCCAGCTCCGATGCCTCCATGCCGCAGGCACTCGTCCTCATGAACAGCGAGTTGTTTGAAGCCATCCTCAAGCCTCACACCCAGCTCCGCCTCCAGCTCGATCGCGCCCGCGATCCCGCTGAGCAGTTCACCGCCGCCTATCAGACCCTCCTCTCACGCGAACCCACGCAGGCCGAAAAAGCCGCGTGGAGCCGCTCCGGCCTCACGAGCATCGAAGACCTCGTCTTCGCGCTGATCAACACGCAGCAGTTTTTGTTCGTGAAGTAGGCGGTGGATGGTTTGGAGTACGTTGTTCACGCTTCAGCGTGTCAAAGCGTTCGGCACGCTAAAGCGTGAACAACATACCCGACGTCAAGCCAACACGCCTTTCGCCTGCTCAATGCCCTGCGGCGAGATCCACCGGCTTGTAGCCGCCCTTGCCTTTGAAGTAGAGGAAGAGGGCGATGTAGCAGACGAGCATGAAGCTCGGCAGCATGGCGATGGTGGTGAAGACACTGCGTTTGCTGGCGGCCTGCACGGTTTCGAGCTCCTTCGCCTGCGCCTCCGGCAGCGCCTTGATCTTCGCCTGGTCGAGCGTGGGGCTCGCTCCAAAGAGGCTCGGCTTCGGCTCGCCCTTCACGGCGGCATACAGCGCGGCGTGTTCCGTGTTGTTGAGACGCTTTTCGATGTCGCCGTCCTGCTTGAAGCCGATGTAAGGGCTGCCCAGCACGCCCAGGAAGAGCACGCCGACGGCCGAGACGCCGTTCAAGGTGAGTGCGCCGCCTTTCGGGAACTGCTCGGAGGTCAGGCCCAGTGTGGTGGACCAGAGGAAGGTCTTGCCAAAGGCATACACCGTGGCCGCGGCGAGGATCGCCCAGCCGGTGGCATTGCTCAGGAACATGAGGCCGATGATGGCAATGACCGCGCTGATCACCAGCAGGCCGATGGGGGAGAAGCGATGCACGATGGGCCCGGCGTAGAAGCGCAGCACCGTCATGATCACCGAGACATACACAAAGATCCAGGTGGCGAAGTTCGGGAAGTCCGGTCCGCTCAGCTTCAGCAGCTCCGGCATCCAGCCATCCGTGCCGAGCTCTGTCGTCGCCAAAGGCCCGATGGTGATGAGCACCACGAGGAAGAGCCAGTTCCCCGCCGAGCGGGTGTAAAGGCCCGCCAGCACGGCCACGACCGCGGCGATGATGAAGATGGTCGTCCACGAGGCCTCCTGGTTCATCATTTGCGCCAGCGCCGGAGCCGTCAGGGCCGTGATGATGAAGAAGCCGACCGCGCCCACTTCCTTCAGCATGTCGCGATAGCTCACGCCAGCAGCCACACGTTCATTCACCGGGAAGGCGCGGGGCAGGATCAGCAGTGCGTAGATCACCACGGGGATGAAGCAAAGCGCGAAGCGGAACTGCCACACGGCACCGAAGAACAGCTTCGTGTCCGGCAGCATGCCGCAGAACAAGGCCCCCAGGGCGAGACCCGCCGGCCAGCCCGCGTGCAGGATGTTCAGCCACTTCGCCTTCTCCTTGTTGAAGACCGTCGCCACCACCGGGTTGATGAAAGACTCCACCGTGCCATTGGCCACCGCCACCAGCAGCGTGCTCCAGTAGAAGTCCTGGTAGCCGCTGGCCCGCAGCGTGAGGGCCAGCGAGATCGTGTGGCAGGCGATGGCAAACAAGGCCACCGTCTTGTAGCCGATGTAGTCGATCACCAGGCTGAAGAAGATGATCGAGATGGCGAAGGGCCACATGCCCGCGCCGTTGATGTTGCCCTTCTGCTGCTCCGAAAGATTGAAGCTGTCCTGCAGCTCCCCGATCGTGTTCGCCCGCACCCCAAAGATGAACGAGGTGGCCACGAGGGCGATGAAACAGGCCCAGAAGAGTTTCATGTCGGCTTTGCCGGAGGAGGACGAGCTCATGTGCGGTGATGGGAGAGGTTGGTTCAGGAGAAAGCGGCGTGATACCAGCAAAGCGGGCAGGCTTGTGCAATGGAATTTTCCAAGGCGTGCCTCCGATGCCGTTTTGACCTGGTATGGCGACGGGCCGTCTCCGCCGCATCCCAATCTCCCGCTTGCCAGCTTTGCCGCAGCCCAGCATAGTTCTTGCATGACCATGACATCCACGTTTCCCAACACCGAGGCCGAACTGCTCCGCCGCGTGGTGGACCCGCAGCGCGCGGGCTGGACACCCGAGGGGGCGCGTTCGATTCTGACGCTGTCGTTTTCCCAGGCAGATCAGGCACGGGCGACGGAGCTGGCCGAGAAGGCAGGAACGGGTGCGATGACGGCTGAGGAGCAGCGTGAGATGGACGGCTACCGGCATGTGGGCCGCTTTCTGGAGCTGGTGAAATCCCGCGCCCGCCTGTCCCTTAAATCCTTGAATGCCGC
>JBJONJ010000514.1:0-3522 GCA_046051905.1 Verrucomicrobiota bacterium | reverse complement strand
GGTGGTTGGTTGTTCGGCAACTGCGTTTGCCAGGATGACAAACGAGCACGCGAGCACTGCCAATGGAGGCCAAACAAAGAAAGACGAACCAAGAACAAAGAACCTCATAGCGCGATCACCTTGTTGCTATCGCCGAACTTGTCCGTCTCCACGCCCATGCGCTGGGCCATGAGGAGGAGGAGGTTGCTCATGTGGGCGTCGGAGTTCACCGGACGGCTGCAGACTTGATAGTGGGCCGTGGTGAGCGCACCGTCCTGGCCGAGCGAGTAGCCTGCGAAGGTTTTGGCCTGCTTGTTGAAGTCGAGATGGCTGCCGTGCTTCAAGCCGAGGCCGGAGCCGCCGGCGAGCACGAGCGGGAGGTTCGCATTGCCGTGGCTGTGGCCGTAGCACATGCCGCTGCCAAAGAGCGACATCGTGGTGTCGAGAAGCGGCTTCCCGCTGAGGTCTTTCGTCTCCGAAAGGCGTGTGAGGAAGTAGCTGAACTGCTCGATCGCGAAGGCATCGTAGTTCGTTAGCTTTTCCATGTAACCGGCATCGCCGCCGTGATGGCTGAGCTGGTGGCGTGACTCGGTGATGCCGATCTCGGGAATGGAAAACGCATCGCCCTCGCCGCCGAGACTGAAGGTGGCCACGCGGGTCACATCGGTCTGAAACGCGAGCACCATGAGGTCATAGACCGTGCGGAAGTAATCACCGGCCATCGTCTGCGCGACATCGCGGTTCGTGCGCTTGCGGTCGGCATCGGAAATGACCGGCAGCGGCGTGTCGAGCCACGCATCGGCTCGGCGCGTGCGGATCTCCGCCTCGCGCACGGAGGTGAGGTATTGCTCCATGCGTCCCTTGTCCTCCGCGCCCATCTTTTTCTCCAAACTGCGCACTTCGGCGAGGTTCGCATCGAGCACGCTGCCCTTGCGACGCAAAGCACGTCGCTGGGCCATTTTGCCACCTTTCGGCTCTTCGAAGAGCGAGGCGAAAATCTCGCTGCAACGACGCAGCGCGGGCAATTGCACGCCATCGGCCGTCCAGGCCAGCGAACCCTGCGTGAGCGCGACTTCCATCGACGGATAACGCGTGTGCGGCGCGGTGATCTCCGCCATCTTCTGGTCCACGGAGATCGTGTTGCGATCCGAAGGACCGAGCTTGCCACCCGTGAGCCACACGGAGATGCAATTGTGATGATGTGAGAGGCTACCCGGATGATGCAGGCCGCTGATCGGCGTGATCACATCGCGATGCTTCTCCAAGGGCTTCAGCGAGCGGGAGAACTCGTAGCCTTTGCCTTCCTTGAGGATCTGGTAGTTCAGCGAGTGCACACCATTGGCGAGGTAGATGAAAGCACTGCGCTTCGGTGTGGCCGTAGCCGCTTCCGTAGCACGCAGAGGCACCATGCATTCGAGCATCGGCAAGGAGATGAAGCTGCCGAGTGCTTTGAGGGCGTGACGGCGGTCGATGAGCCAGGATTGGGTTTGGATGTTCATGGTAGATAACTCGTTATTTGATTTCCCGCAGATTCAGGGAGGCCCGCAGATTTTTTTCTTTGAGCCTGTTCTGAAAAATTAATCAGTGGGCCTCCCTGAATCTGTGGGAGATTTCTTTTTTGGATGTTGGACGAACGTGTAGTCAGCGGTGGTTTTGCCGAAGTGAAAGACGATGCCCCATTCGAGGTTGAGCCAGCGGAGGTGGGTTTGGAGGGTGGCGCGATCAGCCGCGGTGATGCCGTCGGTGAGGGCGGTGACGAAAACAGCGCAGGTGTCGTCGATCACGAGGCTAGGCATCGTGATGTGCGGGCGATTGAGGACGGTGGCGCTTGGATTGAGATGAACTTTAATGCCAGCGGCTTGAATCGCGGCACTCACGAGCCCTTTCCAAGTTGTCTGCCGGTAGCCAAGACCGATCTCGTTCAGGCATTCGCACACAGCTTGGATGATGCTGGTCGCCAGGGATGGATTGGTGACAAAACCAGGCGGTTTGACATCTGGAAGGCTGGCGGAGTGAGAGCTGTAGGCGAAGCGATCCCACACGAGGCTTTGCTTGCCAAAATCCACCAGCAAGCACGTGCGGAGCCGCCAGAACTTGCAGTAGCAGAACACCTGCACCAGATGCTCGGGGGCGAATGGTCCGCGCAGACACTTCAGTTCGGGAATGAAGTGATTTTCGACAACAAAATCCGGCTCAAAGGTATCCGCGACAATCCCACGGAACACCAAGTCACGCCTTGGCTTGGAAAGATGCGATACACCAGCCGAAGTGAGAGCTGCGACCAGTTCCTGGTGATAGAGCTCCTCATCGAGCCCTGCCCCCACGGCTGAATGCACCGTCATCGCATGCCCGATGAAGGCACGCGTGATGGGATCGTCAGCAGATTGGGTTTTGGGTTTCACGTTGGGATTAACGAGGCTTTGCTTCGGAAGGAATTTCCCACAGATTCAGGGAAGCCAACAGATTGGATTTTGGATTTGAGTTTCAGTCAGAAAAGTAATCTGTGGGCCTCCCTGAATCTGTGGGAGACCTCATTCATCATCGTTTTCTCAGTAGTTGGGACGTGGCGACGGCGCGAACGATGTCCTTCACACGGTAACCGCTCTTCTTCGCTTCGTTCGCGATGGCTTGGAGATCGTCCTGGTCATCAAACGCGACGGGGCGGCGGAGGGCGTAGGTGCAGAGGTGGTCGATGAAGGCGCGGGCGAGTTTGTCGCGGTCTTCGAGGAGGCGTTGTTTGAACTCGTTCACGTCCTTGAAGGCGCGTCCGTCGGGCATCGCGCCGCTGGAATTGATCACGGGGTCCTCGCCGACACCGGCGGGGATTTTTTCGCGGGTGCGCCATTGGCCGATGGCGTCGTAGTTGTCCCAGGCGAGGCCGAGTGGGTCGATCTTGGCATGGCAGGCGGCGCAGTTCGGGTCTTCGCGGTGGGCTTCGATCTTTTGGCGCAGCGTGGCTTTCGGACTTTGCGGTGTCGGCGGCTCGATGGCGGGCACGTTCGCAGGCGGTGGAGGCGGCGGCTTGCCGAGCACGACCTCGCTCAGCCATACGCCGCGATGCACGGGGCGATGCCGCGTGCCGTCGGAGGTGAGGCCGAGCACCGCGCCCATGGTGAGCAGGCCGCCGCGATGATGCTCGGGCTTCAGTGACACACGTTGAAAGCCGCCCTTTTGCGGCTCCGGCAGGCCGTAAAAGTCGCACAGGCGCGCATTCGCAATGGTCCAGTCGGATTCGATGAAGCCGTCGATGGGAGCATTCTTGGCAAACATCTCGCGGAAGAACTCCACCGGTTCGTTGCGCATGCTTTCCTCCAGCCACGCGTCGTAGGTGGGATAGAGCTTCTTGTCCGGCGGGAACATGCCCACGCGGTTCAGTTGCAGCCATTGACGCGCGAAATCGTCGATGAAGCGGCTGGCTTTGCTGTCTGCGAGCATGCGATCTACTTCTTTTTTTAATCCATCGCCATTCAGCGTGCTGCTTTTGGCTGCGGCAAAGAGCGCGTCATCCGGCATTGAGCTCCACAAGAAATACGAGAGCCGCGA
>JBJONJ010000513.1:0-4826 GCA_046051905.1 Verrucomicrobiota bacterium | reverse complement strand
CGAATCTGTGATTGCTTTCAGAATGCCGATGCCTCACTGTAAAGGCGCATTCAGGATATTCCCCCGAACGATCACCCAACGCCGGCCCCCTATGCCCCGCCTCCTCGCCCTGCTGCTCTGCCTCGCCTCTGCTGGACTGGTTTCTTGTGCCAGTTCCATGGTTCCCAACAAGAAAGGCACTCGCATCTCCTCCGTCCGCACCACGGCCTACACGCATTCCGAGGCCGATCACATCGTTTACGGCAAAGCCACTGCCATCGGCAGTGATCTGAAGTTTGGCCGAGTCCGCAGTGCCGCCGCAGACTGGTCCGTTTTCCCCGTCGGCACCATTTTCCAGATTGAGGGCACCCCCTACATCTACCAGGTCGATGATTACGGCTCCGCCCTCGTCGGCACCAATACCATCGACCTCTATAAGCCCTCAAAGACCGAGATGAGGGAGTGGGGCGTGCGCAATGTGAACATTCGTGTGCTACGGTGGGGATCCTTCTCCAAGAGTCTCTCCATTCTCAAGCCACGCGCCCATTGGGAGCATGTGGACAAAATGGCCGAGCGCATCGAAAAGCAGAAGCGCATGTAATTTCACCGGCTCCCGGTCGTGACCAAAACCGAGCGCGTCCTCTTCATCCAGCAGCGATTGGAGGAGCTGTATCCAGATCCGCCCGTCCCCTTGGACCACACGGATGCCTTCACCCTGCTCGTGGCCGTTTTGCTCTCCGCCCAATGCACGGATGTGCGAGTGAATCAGGTCACGCCTGCTCTGTTCGCCCTCGGTCG
Organism: Verrucomicrobiota bacterium; assembly: GCA_046051905.1. Lineage (GTDB taxonomy): Bacteria > Verrucomicrobiota > Verrucomicrobiia > Verrucomicrobiales > Verrucomicrobiaceae > Prosthecobacter. The sequence continues at coordinate 4,049 of JBJONJ010000513.1, read as the reverse complement.
AAGCCCGGAAAAGCTCTCCAAAACACCTGTCGAGAAAATCGAGGCCATCGTGCGCCCCTGCGGCCTTGGTCCGCAAAAAGCCCGCGCCATCCGCCAGCTCAGCGAAATCCTTGTCCGCGAACATGGCGGTCAAGTGCCTGCCGATCTCGATGAGCTCGAAAAGCTACCCGGAGTCGGCCACAAGACCGCCCAGGTCGTCATGGCGCAGTCTTTTGGTGTGCCGAGCTTTCCCGTGGATACCCACATTCACCGCCTCGCCCAGCGCTGGCAGCTCACCACCGGAAAAAACGTCACCCAGACCGAAAAGGACCTCAAACGCCTCTTCCCCGAGTCCGCCTGGAACAAGCTCCACCTCCAGATCATCTTCTACGGCCGCGAGCATTGCACCGCCCGCGGATGCGACGGCACCGTCTGCGACATCTGCACCACCTGCTTCCCCGAACGGAAACGGGCGGTGAAGACGAAGAAGGCGTGAGGATCACGCACGCCACTTCATCTCCACCTTCACGCCATTCCATGGGTGATCCGCCTGGTGCGTGTGCGTGGTGGCTACCGCGCCGCCAGGGTTCATGCGCAGCATCGTCCATCCGGTCGTCGAGGTCTTCTTGTCGGCCACATAGGAGGTGGCGGGCGTGTTGAGGATGTGGATGCCCTCGTGTTGGAAGAAGTCGCGATGGTGGATGTGGCCGTGGAGGTAGGCTTTGACGTGCTTGCGGCTCGAAAGGGCCTGCCACAGCGGCTCCGAGTCCTCCAGGCCGCCGGGGAAGTGCAGGGGATCACCGCCGAGACGCGGATTGTGATGGGCAAACAGCAGCGTGGGCTTGTCCACATGCGCATCGAGCAGCTTCACCAGCCAGGCTAGCTGCGCCTCGCCGAGCAGGCCTTGGGTGACCATCGTGGCCTTGAGCGAATCGAGCAGGAAGAGGTTCATGCCAGGCAGCTCGACCAGGCTGAGATGCTTCGAATCCACGACGGAGGCATCTTGCTTGAGCACGTCATAAAACACCGCCCGGTCGTCATGATTCCCCATCGTGAGGTGCAGTGGCAACCCGGCCTCCCGGAGCGGCGCGATGAGTTTCGCCAAGCGCTCGTAATCGCCCCGCCTGCCGTCCTTCAGGGCGAGGTCGCCATTGATGACGACCGCGGCCGGTCGCTTCGGCAGGGCCAGCAGCCAGTCGATCGTGTGGCGCAGATTGGCCGGGATCGCAGAGTCCGCCGCCTGTTGGGCACCGATGTGCGTGTCATTCAAGACCGCGATCAATCCCTCATCGATCTCCGCCGCGTGCGAGGCCGCCCGTTGCGAAAGGACCGCCGCGCCTCCGAGTTGGGCAAGAAACTGGCGTCGGGAGCTGAGGTGGATGGGCATGCAGGGAGTTACGAAGGCCCCGCGCGACTATTTCCGCAGGTGACATGGAAACCCTGCCAGGCGTGAAACCGGTGGCCGACCTCAAAGCGCGCCGAGGGGCGCGATGAGCCACTGGCTTGGCGAGGAGGCGAAACGGCCGTTTTTGTCCACCACGAAGCCTGACAGCGGTCACAAGGACCACCGAGCCCCCCGCAGGACGGCCGCCTCCTCCTCTACCACCTCGCCCCCGCCATCCCCGCGACGAAGACGGAACGCGGCTGGGAGATGGACTTCGGGTATTGTTTGGTGCGGGGGTGAGCCGCATTGCCGCATAAACACACAATCACTCTTGTCCTGAGCAGCGAACTATGAATCCTTCAACTTTGTCACATCCCCGCTTCGGAGTTCTATCGTTGAACTCAATCCTTGGCTGGTATGAGGCGAAGCGGAATGAGCCAAAAATCGGCTGTTTCATGCTATGCATTGATTTGAATGACGATGGAACACTTCCTGAGATCCTTGACCGTGCAGAGTTAGCCTTTGAAGCCGCAAAAAGGCATTATGGAGAAAGCTCGTCCTATGCGGCATCAAGATTGACCGGAGATTACAATGACGGTTGGAATGAGGGTGTGCCGATTACTGAAAATGAATTTAGCAGTCGGATCAGTTTGTCCTCGCTGGTGCTGCATTACGGCCGGGCTGACTTCTGTTTCGATGATGGAGGTCTCTTTGCAGGGCATACTATCCGTGTTGAAATGGAATCGGATGGAACCTTCACAGATGCGTTCTATGAAGGCTAAATCAGGTCCGAGGAAACGCCTGGAACTGAAGCAATGAGTGGCCTGTGTTTGTTGAGCGCCAAAGGCGCGTTCCATCCCAGCCTGGGCCAACGGCCCAGGAATGCGTGACAAAACCACGAACACCCCCAGGTCGAGGGCTGAAAGCCCGGCCCATGCTCGCCGGGCCGCGCGCATAGCACGGGCTTTCAGCCCTCCCCTGATCTCGGCGGCCTTCCGGTCTCCCTGGGCCGATGGCCCAGGCTGGTATGGGCCGCGCCGTTGGCGCTGAAAGCCCGAATCATGTGCGTCGTGGTTCAAACCCCTCGGTTTGTCGGGCGCTGAAAGTCCGCCGCAGGCTCACGGCACCTCAATCCCAGACATAGGCCTCGTCATACGTCACGCCGTATTTGTTCAAGAACGCCCGATACTCCTCCTGAAAGGTGCGGACGCGGTGATGCTCCTCCTGGTTGTCGATGTAGGTCGTAAGGGCCATCAGGTCCGCCGGTGCCACGGAGAAGCAGCCGTAGCCGCGTTGCCAGGAGAAGTCGCTCAAGGCGGCGGATTGGGTCTTCAGCCCCATTTGGAGGACGAGGTTTTCAAGGTCTCGACCAGGTCTGCGATGGTCAGGGTGCGAGAGAGTCGGATGGCGAGATGCACATGGTCGGCCACTCCGCCGACGCGTTAGGCTTCACAACCGGCGTTTCGTGCGACTTCGGCCAGATAGGCAGGCGTGGAGGTGCGGGCGCAGCGGGGCGTCGAAGCGCGGGAGACGGTCCTTGGTGCTGAACACCAGATGGACGATGACGAGGCTGAGGGACTGCGGCATGGCGGCAGGAGCATGGGGCGGGCTTTCAGCCCTTCATCTGGTTTTTTGCGGCATTCCCCTGGGCCGTTGGCCCAGGCTGGTATGGGACGCGCCTTTGGCGCTGGGGGATTGGAAGATTGACAGGTGAATGACTGCACAATCAATTATTCCATGACTACTTTGAGTCAGATCTATCACGAACTTGCTGCCCTGCCTGAAAACGGACCATTCAGTGATGCTGCGTTTAGATTGGTGGGTGCCGTGATCCTTGAGATGGGGGAAGAGGGTATCGCAGACCGGGTTGTGGATGCCACGCCAAATGCTGTGCCCTGGAGCCAAATTGCCAACGTTCTTGGAATCATGATTTGGAGCACCTCGGACAACGGTGCCGGAATTATGCGTGCGGCAGAAAGCTGGCTTTTGGATGCCAAGGACGAACGCAGGGCATTCATCGCCCTCCATCTCGATGTTTATCCCTTCAAGGAGCCGACAGAGATGAAAGCATTGCTCGAACGCTTGTCCTTGATTCATCCCTGCTTGTCTGACGCCTGCGAAACCATGATTGCTTCGCGGTAAAAACGAACAGCGGATGGCTCAAGCCCTCCGCTGTTGCATTGAGTGATCTTGAGGGCCACTGCGCCCGCTCTTTACGAAACCAACGGCAGCAGCTTCCCGAGCAACTCGCTGATCTTCACGCGTTCCTGCTCGCCGCTGTCGCGATGACGTAGCGTCACCGTATCGAGCAGTTCGGGGCCTTTTTCGCCGCAGGTTTCGAAGTCGATGGTGACGCCGAAGGGCGTGCCGACCTCGTCTTGGCGGGCGTAGCGGCGGCCGATGGACGCGGTCTCATCATAGAAGCAGTTCAGGTGCTTCTTGAGCAGCGCATAGACCCCGCGGGCCTTGGCGACGAGCTCGGGCTTGTTCTTGAGCAGCGGGAAGACGCCGACTTTGATCGGAGCAACACGCGGATGCAGGCGCAGGACGGTGATGACTTCCTTTTTGCCCTTCTCATCGACCTTTTCGGTCTCGCTGAAGGCCTTGGCGATGACGGCGAGCGCCATGCGGTCGAGACCGGCGGAGGGTTCGATGACGTGGGGGACGTAGCTGCCTTTGAAGAGAC
>JBJONJ010000512.1:0-19824 GCA_046051905.1 Verrucomicrobiota bacterium | reverse complement strand
GATCGTCTTTCCCACGCCAGGCTGATCTTCAAAAAGCAAATGCCCCCGCGCCAGCAGGCAGGCCACCGCGAGCCTCACGGTATCCTCCTTGCCGAGAATGATCTGCGAAACGGCGCTGAGCAGCGCATCGATTTGCTCCTGCGCCTGCCGAGCACTCGCGGCAGGAAGGGCGGCATCGGCCGAGGACGTTTGGGTGCGTGAGGACACGAGGAAAAGTAGGCTGTTGAGCCTGTACTCTCGCCTGAACCGGCTCCAAAGCGCAAGAGATATGCTTCCCCCAAGCCTCAGAAATCCAGGAAGATCTCCGCGCGGCGGTTGCGGGAGCGGCCGGCCGGGTCGTCGGAGCCATCCGCCTTCTGATTCGGGCCAAGCGGCTGGGCCTTGCCCAAGCCGGTGGTCTCCACCTGGGCTGGGGGCACACCAAGGGCCACGAGTTTTTGCTTCACCGATTCGGCCCGGTTTTGGGAGAGCTGGATGTTGTAGGAGTCATTGCCACGGGCGTCCGTATGGCCGGTGATGCGCAGCTTTTTCGCCGGGTCGGACTTCAGCATGCCTGCGACGACTTCGAGCTGCTTCTGCGCCCGCGGATGCAGCTCGGCGCGGTCGTATTCAAAGTAGAGCGCAAGAGACTCGCCCCCTTTCGGATTCTGCACCAGGGGCGTGTAAGGGATGCCGAGCTTGCTGGCGCTCTGGGCGAAGGAGCCGAGGATCTGCGAGAGATTCACGCCCCCGACTTTCCATGGGCCGGAGGCGCTGTCGCGCTTCAGTTCGAGGCCGAATTCCGTGCTCTGCTGAAGCGATTCGGACTCCACCTGGGCGATCACCCAGGAAACCTCGGGGTTCGCCACGGTGACGATGAGCGGCTTGCTGGGCTTCAGGCGATACTGACCTTCCTCAAACACAATGCAGAGCCCCACGAGACGCTCCACGGGCACCTTCTTCTCATCCACAAACTTCCGCGCGGAGGCAAAATCATGCTCCAGCAGAAGACGCACGAAATCGCTGGCGAAGCTGAGCGCGTCCTGGGTTTCCTCGACGGCGAAAAGAGACTTGGCGACCATCGCCGGAGCCGCAGGCGGAGCAGGCACGGGCGATGCTCCCGGCGGGGTGGCCGGAGGGGAGCCAGCCGCCATGGCCGGTGCTGCCGAAGGCGCGATCACAGCCAGCGCGGTGCTGGCTTCCTTTGGCACGATGATCTTCGCCACCTTCCAGCCCATGCGCTCATCGCGTTCGATGTCGAGCTGGAGGCGCACGGGATCCGGGCTGCCCGGCTTCATCAGTGGCACGGCGATGCGGGTGCGATTCTCCACTAGGCCGAGCAATTCCACCTGGTCTTCAGAGCCCGGCTTGAAACCCAGTTCAGCCAGTTTTTGCATCAGTTGAGCAGCCATCTCCGCCTGTGCGGGATCGGCAGCGGCGGCCAGCTTGCCCGCGGTGGCGAAATCTCCGGCGGCGAGGCTGCGGGCCATCTGTTTGCCGAAGTCCAGAGGACGGGCAAAGCCAAACGAGATGGGAGCGGCGGGTGCCAGGGTGGTAGCAGGCATCCGCGGAGAGGTCGCTGGCGCGGTCGTCCCGGCGGACACAGATTTTTCGGCGGCCGCTTTCGTTGCAGCGGGTGGTTCGGACGGATCTTCAGCGGCTTTTGCCTTGGCAGCGGCCACTTCGGTGGCTTTGCGAGCTTCCATCTTCTTTTTGGTAAACAGGAAGAAGATCGCCGTGCTGATGCCCAGAGCGGCGACAATGATCAAGACCGGCACGAGGCTGTTTCCAGCGAGGTGACGGCCTCGGGAGCGATGAGAAAAAGGGGGGCACATGAACGGGAAGGAGGCAGATGGGGTAAACAGCCTCCGACAGCAACTAAGATGCCATCAGTGTGCCCGGTCAGGCAAGGTCATTCTCAGCGCCTACCTTGCTCAGGCCTGTCCCGCAGGCTTTCCTTCCGCATCATGCACCGTGCCGCCGCGCACACTGACCTTCTCCCGCGCCTGCTCTACTGGTACCGGGCGCGGGGTGTTCGACGGCCTCCCCTGCGGCCGTGCCCAGCGGATGCCATTGGCAATGACGCGCTGCACCTCCGGGTGGTGATAAATGGGATACACCTCATGCCCGGGGCTGAAGTAAAAGATGCGACCACTGCCGCGGGTCCAAGTCGCGCCGCTGCGGAAGACCTCGCCGCCTTGAAACCAGGAGACAAAGATCAGCTCGTCGGGCGTCGGGATGCCGAACGGCTCTCCATACATCTCCGACTGCTCGATCTCGATGCAGTCACCGAGGCCCTCGGCGATGGGATGGCCCGGATTCACCACCCAAACACGTTCCCGCTCGCCCGCCTCGCGCCAGCACAGGGCACAACTGGTGCCCATGAGCCGTTTGAAGACCTTCGACCAATGCCCGGAATGCAGAACGATGAGTCCCATGCCGGCGAGCACCCGCTGCTGCACCCGCGTCACGGTGTCGTCGAGCACCGCATCATGCGCCGCATGCCCCCACCACAGCAGCACGTCCGTCTCATCGAGCACCGCCTGCGGCACCCCCTGCTCCGGCTCATCGAGCGTGGCGGTGCGGATGATGAAATCCGCCTGCGAGCCCAAAAACTCCGCCAGAAGCCCGTGAATGCCTTTCGGATAAATCGCGGCCACCGCCGGATTCTGACGCTCATGCACGAATTCATTCCAGATGGTGACACGGATAGAGGAGGACATGCTTGGCACCAAAACCTGCCCGCCCCCATGATCAAACACGCATTTCAGGCCGCCGACAAAAAGCCCGCCCCGCCTCAGCCGCGAACCGTGCCCCAGCTCCAGCCGCTCGTCCAGATGATTGTCCCAGGTCAGCGACGCCACCGTGCCGCGCGTGGTAAAGCAAGAGATCGTTTTCGCTTTGGTGATGTGACCGACAGCCCCCTCCATGACCGAGCCCGCACCGAGAAGGCGAAGGCCATGCTTTGCAGCACCGTGGGGCGAGAAGGCGTGGGTTTTGCGTGGCAAGGATGAACCTGTCTGCGGCCTGTTCCAATTGCATGAGCTGGCTTGATGACCGCCACATGCCACAACTTTCCACCGATGCCGAAGCCGCGGATCAGGCCTTGCTCAGCAGGACCGAGGCTCTTCACCGCAATCCAGAGCGTGACGTCGAACTTTTGCCTAGCCTCGAGCAAAGGTTCGAGGGCCAAAGCCGATGCTGACACCCGCCTCAGCTTCAAGGGCGCCGCAGGGCGCGAGCCGGTTGAAGTGCCGCATCCGCAACGTGGCCCCAGCTCCGACTCGCAGGAGCATTTTCAGTCGCGCTGCAGCATGGCGCCGATCTCCAGCGTGGTAAGCGTGCTGACACGGGTCAGCTAATGCCCAGCCGCGGCAAGGCGTTTGACGAACTCGGTGACGAACACCTCCCCCCGTGCCTCGGATGATTGAATGCGATGGGGGATGGCGGGCTTCATGTGCCAGTCTGGCTTGGACGTGCCTCGATCTCGCTTTCGTAAAGCCGCGCATGGCGATCGAAGGCAAAAAACGCGGTCGCCACGGCAATCCACAAGCCAGGGAAACCATCGAGAAATCCACGGCGCAAAAAATAAGCCCTTATGAAGCGCCACAGCGGCCGGAAGATGGTATGGAGCAGGGACCAGCGCTTCTGTTTCGCCTGCTGGGTGCTCAAGAAAGCGCCCGAGTACTCCACATGCTTTAAGAGGTAATGGTGGATGTTTCGAAAAGAGTAGTGCAGCAGGTCACCAGCGAGCGGTGTCGTGCAACCCGACACCACCAGCCGTTCATGGACCTGCCCGCCGCCATCGGCCGCCCAAAGACCGCCTGAGCGGCGGAACAGGCGTGTTTTGCGATCCGGATACCAGTCACCGTGGTAAATCCATCGGCCGAGAAACCAGGTGCGCCGCGCCATCGAGGCCCCGGCATACCTCTCGGCCTCACCCCGCTCGAAAAAGGCATGGAGGGAGGCCGCGAGCTCGGGAGAAACCTCCTCGTCGCAATCGAGATTCAAGATCCATGGCTGCGTGCACAGCTCGAGGCAGCGGTTTTTCTGCGCCGTGTACCCCAGCCAATCTTGGTAAATGAACCGCGCCCCAAACTCTGCTGCGATCTCTGCCGTGCGATCCTTCGAGCCGGAGTCGAGAATCACGATTTCCGATGCCAACCCGGCCACGCTGGCGAGGCAGCGACGCAGATTTTTCTCCTCGTTGAGCGAGATAATGGAGATGGATAGCGGCAAGCCCGGCATACAAACTGATTCTGCCGCCCCGAGCGCGCCTGCCAAGCATGAAAGAGAGGGCAACGGACAAAATTTTGAATGCGCCAAAAATAAACACGGCAGGTGATTGACACTCAACGGGCTGGAAGCCTATAATTTCAACCTCATGCTCAGGCAAATTATCGGACAATCAGAAGCGCATAAGGACGACAAACGTGTCGAGGCTCCCGCGTCGGCTCCCACGGCCGAGCGTGCTCCCATCCTCTCCGCCTCCCCCGCTCCCGCTGCACACCTCCAACGCGTTCACGCCGCACCCATCATGACATCCAGCAAAAACGTCCTTTCCAACGACGTCGAGATCAAAGGCTCGATCAAATTCTCCCACGACCTCATCATCGACGGCAAGATCGAAGGCGAAGTCATCTCTGACGGCAGCCTCACCGTGGGTGAAAACGCGCTCATCAAGGGCGCGGTCAAGACTCGCAGCGTCATTATCTTCGGCAAGGTAGAAGGCAACATCACCGTCGCCGAGCGTTGTGAACTCAAGAGCAACGCTATTCTCGTCGGCGACATCGCCGCTGGCACTCTTGCCATCGAAGAGGGCGCCACCTTCATGGGCCAGTCGCAGGTCGGCAAAAAAGCGGACTCCAAACCCTCTGGCAGCTTGAATCTCGGCGCCAAATCTTAACCTCTAGCCCCTCTCCGAGTGTTCGGACGGTTTTTCGCAACGAAGTCCAGCATTCTACCGACACCACCCAAGAATCATATCGAAGTGGTGTGCCCGGCTTGCGGCTCGGCTCAATATGAGCCGGGGCTTGTCGTTTCCACATTCTGCAAAAAGTGTGGAATGCACCTCACCATCCAGAAACGCCGCGTCACCGCCTCCAACGCAAGCCGCTCCGGGGTCGGCTACCAGGACTGGACAGGAGACAAGCCATCCGCGCCGCCTGCTCCTGCCGCCGCTCCGTTGGCGGAACCAAAACCCACTTCGGCGGCCACGCCTGTTCCTGTCGCCGTGGCCAGGGAGGATCGAGCCGTCGATAGTCTGGATGCGTTTTTAAAGACCCAAGTCCAGCCCAGCGCTCCCGCGGTTCCCGCCACGGAACGTCCCGAGAAACCCGCTAAGGGCGTCGGCGAACCCAGGACCGACTACCTCTGCCGCCACAGCTCCTATTCACCGCCCCCTCCCACCGCTCCCGCGCCGATCAATGCCAACTCGATTCAGAAGATGAAGGATCTGGGCATGTATCGGAACCAGTATTTCAAAGACGCCGATTGTTTTGATTGCGGACACAAGTTCAAGACCAGCCGCTCCGCCCGTTCCGCGAGCTGCCCCGCCTGCGGAGCCCACATCTCGCTTGAAGATGTGGAGATCAACATGAACACCACCCAGCCGGTGAAGACCCGTGGTGATGTCATCATTCGCAAGCGCGGCCACCTTTCCGCCAGCAGTCTGCAATGCCGCGATCTGCGTTGCTTTGGGAACCTGGAGGCCAATGTCGAATGCGGGGGCGATGCCATCTTCAAGGCCACAGGCACTGTGATTGGCGAGATTCGCTGCCGTCGTTTCATCGTCGAACGGGGCGCGGACCTCGTTTTCAAGAATCCAATCCGCGCCCAGGAGGTGGAGATCCACGCCCGCATCGCAGGCACCATCTTCTCATCAGGCCCCATGCTGATCGGCACCTACGGTGCGGTAAATGGCGATGTCACTGCCCGCTCCGTCTCCATTGAACCTGGTGGTGAGCTCAACGGCGCGATGAACATCGTTCGCGCCAAGCCCGCGTCGCCCGTGCCTGGGATGACCTGATCTCCTCTGCGTCATGAGGCGTGCCGTCATGCTCCTGATGCTGCTCGCGGCAATCACCGCCGCATGGAGCCTCGACGCATTCCGCGATCTCAATCATTACACTCGGCTCATCATGCAACGCCTCGCCTTGGCGCCCCTCAAGCTGCCTTATCCTGACCCGCCGCCTCGCGATCGATGGAAAACCATGTCAGCGTCTGAACGGCTCACCGATGTAACCAGGCGTGTAAAGCCCCTGCTGGAGCGAAAATTAGCCGCCCGTGGCCTGCGGTTCGGGAACCATGTCTTCATCCGCCTCTTCAAAGAAAATCGTGAGCTCGAAATCTGGCTTCAAGATGCTGCTGGGGCATGGCACATCTTCCAAACGTATCCCATCGCCTGCTTTTCAGGTGAGCTCGGCCCCAAACAGCGCGAAGGCGACCTGCAGGCACCTGAAGGCTTTTATGCCGTCACCGCGAAACAGCTCAATCCGGCCAGCAACTACCATCTTGCCTTCAACATCGGCTACCCGAATGCCTTCGACCTTCAGCATCAACGCACCGGCAGCCTCATCATGGTGCATGGCGATGAGGTCAGCGTCGGCTGCTACGCCATGACGGATCCCGTCATCGAGGAAATCTACCCCCTCGTCGCCGCCGCGCTCGAAAACGGCCAGCCGGAAGTCCCGGTACACTGCTTCCCTTTCCGCTTCACCCCCACGCGGATGGACGAGGCCCGAAACCAGCCCTGGCACACGTTTTGGGAGAATCTCCGCGAAGGATGCGAGAGCTTTGACAAGCACCTCGCCCCACCCGTCGTGCGGGCCGTCAGCGGCCGTTATCACATTTCTCCAGGACGCTGAACAACCGATGCCACCTTGTCCAAGATGGACCGAATGGACGCTGTCAGGGACTCTCCATTCAGTTCGTTCTTCAAGTCATGTCCAAACTCGTTTTCCCCAAGGTCTTCCTCTTTGTCGCTCTCACAGCCTTCGCCGCGAATGAATCGCCGGAGGACGTCAAAATCCGCGAGGCCATTCCTTTCGGCGGTGACTTCAAACCGCAGCCTAAGGTCGGTGTGTTTGTCGTCGTGGGGCATGGCGCTCGCATTTTGGCATCGAAGGACGATGGCAAGACGTGGAAGCAGACCTTCTTCGCCGCGCCGGGTGCGGATCACGGACCCTGGGCGACGAAGGTGGTCGCCTACACGAATGGTGTCTTCGCCGTGCCGGTCGGTTGGGGTGCCTCGACGATTTACCTGGCCTCCGATGATGCGGTGAACTGGCGTCATCTCACGAAAGGCACGGCAAAGCTGCCTGAAGGCAAAGGCGATGCATGCGTGATGCCCGGCACCTGGGGCATCGCAGGTGGCAAAGGCACTTTTGTCGGTAGCGGCTACATGACTTTCTGCGCCACGAGCGATCTTGGACAGAACTTCACCTCCTTCGGCATGTGGGGCCGGTTCAAAGACGATCCGCGTGGCAAACTGAGCACACATCACGTCGGCGCGGTGTATTGCGGCGACGCCAGCGGACGCTTCCTCGCGCTCGGCGACAATCGCGGCGACTCCGGCCCGAAGTTTGGCAACCTCTTCGCTAGCGATGATGCGGGCAAGACCTGGAAATGGCTCACGCCGAAAGGCCTCGATGCCTCCACTGGTCGCGGCACGCTCGAGTGCAACGGCAAGCTGCTCGTGATGACCGACAAAGACGCCGCGAATGCCTGGACGAGCACCGACAACGGCGAGACTTGGGACGGCCCGCACGCCACTGGCACACAGCGAGCCACCTTGAGCGTCGTGGACGGCGAGTTCTGGCTCTGCGCCAAAAAATCCCGCGTCAGCACCGACGGCAAAACTTGGCGGGACCTCCCCGCCGCCGTCCCCGAAGGCCTCATCATCGCCAGCGACCAAGGCACGCTCGTGAGCATCCACCAACAACGCTTCAATATCCTCCGCAGCACCGACAGCGGCAAAACCTGGACCGAAGTCCACACCTACACCCCGCCCGACATCAAAGGCGGTGCCCAAGGCCTGCGCGATGGTGCGTTTGGGCTGGTGAAGGAGTGAATACCCTGATCCTTGCACCATCAGGCCACTCATGAATAATGGGCGGGATGGGAAAGCGTCCTAGAAGTGCTTTCATAATACCCTGGGAGAAAGCAGAATAATTTTTACACAATTGGAGCCAAGTGGTGAAAAGCTGGCAATGCCCAAAGCATTTCTCAGTGATGATCAATGGCGGCTCATCGAGCCGCTGCTCCCAAAGCGACGCAGTGCCGGACGGCCATGGGCCGGCCGCCGCCGGCGTGTCCTCGAGGGCATTCTGTGGGGCCTCAAAATCGGTGCCCGCTGGCGTGCCCCCCATGGTGCCCTTCGCCGAGCACCTGTTGGAGACGGCTGCGTCTGTGAGAAGAGGATGATGTCTGGCTGGACATCTGGCGTGTGTTTCTGCGTCGGCTTGATGCTCAAGGCCGCCTGCAATGGCACGAAGTGGATGGTGGTGTTCGACGGCCAAGGCTCAAAACATCAGCAAGAAATGATTGAGCGGAGATCTCATAACTTGTTTTTTCAAGATAGACAACGCATCGCTAATCACGCGAGGTTGCACAAGACCTAGCGTATAAAATTGACATGGATGAGCTAAATTTTGAGGGATTTTGGGGCAAGTCAAAATCTTGGCTGAAATGGCCATGGATGAACATTATTTGCGTTCCATGGCCTTTTCTTGAACAAGCACCAACCATCACTCGGGAACAATGATCTGGTCCTCTGGCTGGAGCTTCATGTCCTTAGAGGGCTCAGAGGAGATGTCCTTGAGGTTGATCTCGTAGCTCTGACCTGCGCGGATCAGCTTGATCTTACTGGGCTTGGCGAAGGGGCTAAATCCGCCGGCGGCTGAGATCGCCTTCAGGACAGTCATGCCGTTGTTGTAAGGGACGGTGCCGTTTCCTTTGATTCCACCAACGACATAGACCATGCGAGTGGTGGCGATGTCACCAGCATCAATGGATACGGTAACGGTGGGACGGGTGTAGATCTCTTCCGAGACGTAGGTCTGCTCAATGGTCCTCTGGAGGCTGGAGGGTTTGACACCCTGGGCACGAACTTCTTTGATGTAAGGAAGGTTGATAGTGCCGTTGTCGGCGATGGTATACACCTTGCTAATCTGTGCGATTTCATTGTCTGGGACACCAGCAATTGTGATGGTGATCCGGTCGCCAGACTTGAGGGCGATCTCCCCATTTTGCGCCGGTGCGAGAATCGTGCCGAGGAGAAGGGCGACGAGAATGGTGAGACGCGTTTTCATGGTGGGGTGGATGTTTGGAAAGTTAGAAGACATCGCCGCCTTGCTGGGTGGATGTTTGTATGGGAGCACCGACATCGGCGACAGTGGCTTGCTTGCGCTTTTTGCGCCGCGAGGGCTTGGCATCGTCAGACACCGGGTTGTTTGGCGAGTAGTAGGTGTAATAGCTGGTGTAGTAGGAGTACTGGGCGTCGCTTGCGAGGTCGACGTTGTTGAGCACCACACCAATGACCTTACCGCCGACGTTTTCGACGGTCTGCTTCACCCGAAGGAGCATGTGACGCGGCAGTTTGCGATGCTGGACGACGATCATGGTCATGTCGGCCTCGTTCGCGAGCACGGAGGCGTCGCTGACGCCGAGGATGGGGGGTGAGTCGATCAGTACGAGGTCGAAGCGGCTCTTCATATCTGCGATGAGATCGACCATTCGCTGGGAGTTGAGGATGCCGGCACTATCAGCAGGCAGCAGGCCGCTGGGCAAGAAGTACAGGTTATCCACCGGGGTGCGCACGACGACGTCCTCTAGGCGGATGTTTTGCGTTAGATAGTTCGAGAGGCCTTGCGTGTGGCTGACATCGAAGTGGCGGTGCATGCTCGGACGGCGCAGGTCGGCATCAATGAGCAGCACGTTGTATCCGCCCTGGGCGCAGACGTAGGCTAGGTTGGCCATCGTAGTGGATTTTCCTTCGCCGGCACCGCCGCTGACGATGGTCAGGCAGTTCGCATCGGGTGATTTTCGGTGGAACTCGATATTGGTACGCAGGATGCGGTAGGCCTCGGCGTCGGGATTGAATCCGCTGTTGCGATGCAGGATACCGACCCCCTTGGGCACGACGGCGAGCACGGGCACCCCGAGGAATTTTTCGACGTCGTCGAGGCTTTTCACACTGGTGTCCATGTACTCGAGGAAGAAGGCGAGGCCCACGCCAAACATGATGCCGAGCACGCCGCCAAGGGCGAGGTTCAGCGGAATGTTGGGCTTGGCCGGGCGCTGCTCCGGTTCGGCGCTGGCGTAGATCGTGGCGGGGAATTTGATGAGCTTCAGGCCCGCTTCTTCATCGAAGTAGCGCTGACGCATCTGAATCAGCGTGGCCTCGATCAGGGCAACTTCATCCTTGGCGCTCTTGTATTCCTTGTAAAGGGCGCTCATGTTCATGACCTCGGTCTTGGCCTCCTCGGATCCGCTGCGCAGCGACTCGAGGGTTTTTTGAGCGGAGGCGAGACGGCCCTCGAGGCCGGCGACGTGCTCTTTCGCCGCTTCGAGGATGAAACTGCGGACCGTTTCGATCTGTCTGTCGAGGCCGAGCACGAGCGGGTGCTTGTTGCCGAGGCCGTTGCTTTTGAAGCCGTCACGCTGGACCACAAAGTCCTGATACTTGGTGACGTTGGCAATGAAGCCTGGGTTTTCGAGCTTGAGCGCGGAAGCGCGTGCGATTAGCTCGTCGGGAGAGAGCTTGTTGATGAGCTCCTGCTCGGACTCGAGCTGCCGCACCTCGCGCTCGGCCTGTAGGACCATCTGCTCACGGGTCATAAAGGTCTGTTCCTTGTCGCCGCGGATCTCTGCTCCTGCCTGAAGCGTATTGCCACCACCAACAATCCAGTCCCCCACAATGCCGGCCTTCTTTTTTGCCTCCAGCTCACGCTCCTGGGCGCTGCGGCGCTGTGCCTCCTGCTCTGCAATCTGGTCGCGGATGATGTCGAGGGACTTGCGCTTCTGTTCGGTGGCAACTTTGATGTGCTGGGTCTTGTAGCTTTCAGCGACGGCATTGGCGATATCGGCGGAGATCTTCGGATCCTGGTCATAGTACTCAATAGTGACGAAGTCGGAGCGGAGGCTGCCCTGGACTTCGAGATTGGAACGGAGCTTACCGAGGGCGATCTGTCGTGAGGTGAGCTCCCAGGCTTTCTGGAGCTTCAGCAAGTCGATAACTGGGTAAAGAGTCTCCGGCTTCGAGATCGTCTCGATCTGGGTTTTGACGTACTCAGGCCAGAAGCCGCCAGTGCTGTCGGAATTGCGGTCGAAGACGCGGATGGCGTTTGGCTGGCGCTCGATGACCATCTCCACACGTCCTCTGTATTTGCGCGGCATAATGTAAGTGAGGATCGCGGCAGCAGCGAAGACGAGAATGAATGACAGGACGATGAGCCCGAAGCGGTTGCGGATGACCTGCCAAGTATCCATGGCATGGCGTTGGAGATCGTTGCCGGAGTCGTTCATTATTCTGCGAGGTGGAGAGATGTTTCGGACAAGTTAACTATGGAGCGGGTACATGAAGCCAGCGGGCGCTTCGTGGATCGAAAGCGGCCCGCCGGCGTTCGGGTTCTGGCTGTGAGTGGAAAAGAACGGTCAGAAGGACGCCGTGGCACCGAGGGAGACGCGGTGGCGGTCAAACTCGCGGAAGGCGCTGGTGGATTGCAGCATCGAGAAGGAGTACTGGGCGTCGAGACGGAGGTTTGCGAGCACGTTGTAACCGAGGCCGGTGGAGAGGAAGAGGGAGTGCTCGGTGACATCTGAACCACCGCCGCTGTCGAACTGGCTGTAGGCGTAATTCGTGCCAGCGTTCACGCTGAGGCGCTTGGAGATATTATGATTGACCTGCAGGCCGGTGTTCACGCCGTAGCGGCTGTTGAAGGAGGCCAACTCGGCACCGTTATAGCCGAGGGAGGCAAAGCCGCGAACCATCGTCTCACGAGCGACGGCGTAGTTGAGAGCGGCCTCGGCGTAGGGGGAGACATTGCTTTGTCGGGAGGACTCGTAAAACTCAGCACCGGCACGGGCGGAGCCGGAGAAACGGTCACTCCAGGCATGATCGACACCAGCGAGGGCGAAGTGGGAGTGGAAGTTCTTGCCCTGTGCCTTGTCAAAGGTGGTCGTTCGGTAGCGGTACTCAGCGGTGAGGCTGGTCTGGCGGGTGAGAGCATACGAGAACTGCTGTGCAAAGAGGTGCGTGTAGCGGTCCTCCTGGTTGCCGATGAGGTTGTCTTCATAACCGATGCCGTCGATGGTGTAGCTGGTGGTGGTAGAAAAGCGGGGGGACCAAGCGTAGTTAATGTTGAAGTTGTTGTAGCCGTAGAGGTACTGGCCGTTCCACAGCGTGGTGGAGGCACCAAAGCCAAAGGCATTATTCGGCTCCACGCCGTAGGTGGCGAAGAAGTTGTTGCTGATCTTCAGCCTCTCGGAGAAGCGGTGCTCGAAATTGATGGTGGCACGGTTGTTGTAAAACGTGTCTTGGAAGGTAGGCACGCCGTCGATGTAATTTACGACGCTGGAGTCCAGTGAGAAACTGAACGGCGTGGTTTGGTCCGGACGCGTGTACATGACGCTGGCTCCGCCCGTGGCGAACCAAGAGTCGATGTTTCCGGGCGTTCCAAGCCCCGGATTTTTGTAGTCGAGGCGGTCATAACCTCCGTTGCTGAAGATCGAGAAGGTCAGTGGCTGCTCCGTGCGGAAATCAGCCGAGTAGTTTTGAATGCCGACAAGGCCTTGAGCGTGCAGCATCACAGGGGCGAGCATCAGGGCGCTGAACCAGAAAGAGGCAAGACGAAGGCGCATGAGCTGATTTGTAAGGGTTTTTTAGACTTGCCAGAGGGGCCGAAGCAGTGGGCATCCACACAAGGACAAGGTGATCGGTCTTACTGGAGAACGGCCGGAGAGACGGGATTGGGCGTCGTCGGAACCAGCAAGGGACCGGAGGCCGGTGGCTGGATCAGGAACACGCCGCGGATGCTGGCAGGCACGAAGAAATCATCGGCCGGAGCAACCACTGGAGCGACGGGATTTTTCGGCATCACCGGATTTTTACCGGGGTTCTTCTCGCTGGTGAGCATCACTGGTTGCTCCCCGGCCACGGAAGGAACTGCGGCGACGGTGGCTCCGGCTGCGGCGATGCCAGGGACGAGAGAAGAAGCTGCTTCATTGATGGCGACGGCCTGTTTCGGCGCAACGTTGCTCGCTGTCTGCACGATCTGGGAGGCGATCGTGAAGTCGGCCTTGGAGGCGACAATGGCGGCCTTGACGATATCAGCGGCGCAGCCTTCGTTTATGACAAGGGCATCTTCGACGACCATCAGCACTTTGTGAGGAGCTTTCTCGACAGCGATGCGGACATCACTGGTGATCTCAGAACAGCCACCTGCCTGAGCCATGGCACCAGGAGCGACTGCGAGTAGAGAAAAGCAAACGAAGTGATTTGCAAAATGGGAACGAAATCCAGTGTTCATAGACGACGGTTTAAGTATAATTTTTCAGGATTGAGTGCGTTCTCAGAGCGGGTAGTGGGAATCGAACCCACATGGCCAGCGTGGAAGGCTGGAACTTTACCATTAAGCTATACCCGCAATTATACTTATACTAACGCGTAACATCTAACTACCGCAAGATATTTTTTAGAATTAATATGAAGAATTTGAAATTTTAGAACAGCTTATCAACGAGCAATACTAACTTCTAGTTTTCTTCATTCTTAATCTCAATTAAATGAATTAGCACCTTCATTTCTGATGGCAAGATCGGATTCTAGGCAGTTTCTAAGCCTTTCTCTTCCTTCTTAGAGTATCTCATGCATTTGAAAGAGATTGTGCAGCATGAGGAAGACGGAGGCACGCTAGTGAAGGCCCGCGAGAGTATTGGGGAGACGTTCGTAGTCGCGGCTCAGGCCGCGAAAGCGTGTCTGCCAACCGAAGGTGCGTTCCACCACCCAGCGTTTTGGCAGCAACACAAAGCTCCGGCGCCTCCAGGCACAGCGTCACCTCCATCGTGTTGTTCACTGAGCTGCTTTTTCCAATCGGACACCTACCAGGGATGAATACCAAATTTCTTGGCGATCTGTTGCAAGGATGGTGAGTGATGTTGTTTGTGTTTGTTCTTCATGGTCTGGATTTGGGTTCGGGCGTATCGCCCCAAGCCACAACCACCATGATCGCACACCTTAACCCGTGGCCCGATTTTCGGGGTCCACCTCATTATTTGCTGGTGATGGGGATCGCCATGTTCAGCTACATCCGCAAACTGAAGGATTGCGGCGTCGCCGCTCTCGGCTCAAATCGACGCCACCTAATTCTTCGCCGAAAAAGACGCCCTCTCCTCGTCGTGGCGGGCACGCTCCAACATGATCGGCGATTCGCACGTCGGCAACGCCGGATACGCGTTATCTCAAGGAGTGGCTTCAACGGTCATCGTAGCTTCGAAGCCCGCTCGGGTCTTCCACAGCGAAGCAATCCACGCAAAGCCAAACAGCACCGTTCCCGCCACCACTACCGCCGCCGCCATCGGGCAGCCGAGGATGAGTGAGAGATGCAGACCGCCGATGGCACTCAGTGCCGCATGAAGCATGCTCAAGGCCAAGCAAATGGGCAGTCTGGTGCTCAAAAGCTGCGCTGTCGCTCCCGGTAGGATAAGCATCGCGATCACGAGGATAGCCCCCACGCTTTCAAACGCCGCCACGATCACGATCGAAAGCACTGCCATCAGCGCGAGGTGCATTTTGCCCGGTGCAAAGCCCTGCGAACTCGCCAGCAGCGCATCAAACGAGGTGATGAGCAGCTCTTTGTAGAACAGCACGACCAAAACCGCCACGCTGATCGCCACGCCACCCATCACGAGCACTGGTGCGGGTATGCCGAGCGAATATTCGGCAAGGGCGAGGTTGCTCAACTCTCCATACAGCACGCATTCCGCATCCAGATGAACCTTCGACGCGAAGACATTGATGAGCACCACCCCGAGCGCGAAGAGCGAACAGAAGGTAATGCCGATCGCCGCATCCGCCTTGATGCGGCTGCGTGTGTGGAGGAACTCGATCAAAAACGTTGTCAGCAGCCCAGCGCCCAGCGCTCCGGTCAGCATCGCCGGCAGCGTGAGCTTCCCAGAGATCAAGAACGCCACGGCAAGGCCCGGCAGCACGCTGTGGCTGATCGCATCCCCTACGAGCGCCATGCGTCGAAGGATCAGATAGTTCCCCACCAGCCCGCAGGCCGCCGTGACAAGAAAAGCCATCAGCGTCATCCAGCCATAGGTCACGAGGTCCGTCGTCCAGGGTGCGATGAAGACCTTGTGGGCATCGAAGGGAGGAAGGAGGCCGGTCATGGAATGACGAATGACGAGTTTCCGAATGAAGAAGGAATGACGAAGCCTGAATGACGAAATGAGTTCGTCATTCGGGCTTCCTTCGTCATTCTGCATTCGTCATTCATCATTTAATAGCCGGTGGGTTCTCCAACGCGTGGCTTGGCGACAGCGCCATGCACTTCACGCGCTCCCGGGATCGCTTTGCCATGCGGATCGGTCTGGGGGAAGTCGAGGCGGCGTTCGAGCTGGCGGACGGTGTCCTCGCCAAGAACGTGCTCGATCCTTTCGGCGTCGTCGTGCACGTGGTCGGCACCGTATTGCATGATGTTGGTGAGGTAAAGCTCCCAGAGGCGGTGGTTGCGCACGACAGCACAGGCCTTGCGCCAGCCTTCAGGCGTGAAGTGGAGCATGCTGCCATCGTCGGTGAGCGTGGCGAGCTTTTGACGCAGCAGATCATCGCTTTGCAGGCGAATTTGCTCCAAAGGCTCGCGACGGGTATTGGCGAGTTCGAGGAGGGTGATGCCTTCCTCGCGGAAGCCATGACGCTCGGCTAGGTGGTACATGGCCTTGAGAGTGTTTTCGCGCTCGATGCGGCATTTCTGCGTTTTTTGCCGCCAAAGCCGCGTGAGCCAGCCCTGCTGCGGACTGAACAGAAAGGCCATTGCAAACACAAACGAGCCCGCGAGCACCATGAAAGGCCCGGTGGGCAGATTGGAGCCCAAGAAGGACAAAAAGGCTCCGAAGGCCGCCGTGGCGATGCCGATGATGGCAGACAGGATGAGCACGCGATGCATGCGGTGTGTGAGGAGGCACGCGGTGGCCGGTGGGATGATGAGCATGGCCGAAACGAGCACCACGCCGACGGCCTGCATGGCGGTGACGACGGCGAAGGAAATGAGAAGCATCATCGCATGATGCAAAAAGTCCATCGGCAGGCCCAAACTCTCGCCAAAGGCCCGATGAAAGCTCAGCGTCAGCAGTCCGCGATAGCCCACAGTGACGAACAGCAGCGTGAGGCAGGCAGTGATGGCCATGAGCGCAATGTCGCTGCCATTCATTGCAGCAGCCTGGCCAAAGAGGAACTTGTCGATGCCGCTTTTGTTGCCGCTGGGTAGTCGCTGGATCATGCCGATGAGACAGATGCCGACGGCGTAGAAGGACGAGAGCACGAGACCCATCGCCGCGTCTTCTTTGAGCCTCGTGGTGCGCGTGATGGCGCTTACCGTGAGCATCGATAGGCCGCCGACGAGCGTCGCGCCGATCAAAATAGCAACGGGATCTTTGGTCATGTTCCAGAGAAAGCCGAGCGCGATGCCGGGGAGCACTGCATGCGAGAGCGTGTCACCCACCAGCGACATACGCCGCACCACAACGAAGGCACCGAGCAGACCGCAATTCAATCCGAGCAGGATGCAGCCGAGCAGCGCGAGACGCAGTGAGGGATCGCTGAAGGTAAAAAAGCGCAGAGCTTGCTCGGCGATGGAGGTTTCCGTGAGATCGCCGATGCGAGCAGCTTGGAGCATGTTCGGCAGCATAACCAAACTGGCGAGCAGAATAGCGAACTTTGCGTGAGACTTCATGCCATCTCTTCTCCTTCCGCAGCCTTCGCGGCCACATCGCTCAAGATGGTCAATCTGCCGCCGTAGGTCTTCTGAAGCTGTTCGACGGTGAATACATCCTCGGTTTTGCCAAAGGCGACGAGGCGCATATTGAGCAACAGTAGGTGATTAAAGTATTCCTTCGCAGTGGTGAGGTCGTGGTGGACGACGAGGATAGTTTTACCTTGGGATTGAAGGTCTTGCAGCAGGGTGACAATGGCACGCTCGGTGGTGGCATCCACACCGGCGAAGGGCTCGTCCATGAGGTAGAGATCGCTCTGCTGCGCGAGGGCGCGGGCGAGGAAGACACGCTGCTGCTGCCCACCGCTGAGGTTGGCGATCTGGCGATTGCGGAAGGGCAGCATGCCGACCTTGTCGAGGCTCTCCTCGGCGATCCTTTGGTCCTCCTTTGTCACGCGGCGCAGCCAACCGCGGCGGCCGTAGCGGCCCATGATGACCACATCCATCACATTGACCGGGAAGTCCCAGTCCACCAGATCCCGCTGCGGCACATAGCCGACACGGTGACGGCTTTTTGCAAAGCTCTCGCCAAAGATCTGCACCCAGCCGCTGCTGGCGGGCGTGAGGCCCATGATGGCACGGATCATGGTGCTTTTGCCCGCACCATTCGGCCCGATGATGCCGACGAGGGCTCCCTGCGGCACCTGAACATCCACGCCGTAAAGCACGGGCTTTTTGGCATAGCTGACCGTGAGGTCGTGGAGTTCGAGGACAGGGTGCACACCTCATTCTTAGTTCAGGCTAACTTTGGCCGCAAGGCGCAAGCTTGGTAACTCAGTCAGGTGCCGACCTTTCTCAAGAGAGCCAAATGAGGCCGATGAAGGGATTGAGGGCCTCTGGCCTGCTCCCTGAAAGTAGGACGGTTGTAAAATGTCGTTCTGGCTCCGAAACCAGGAGAGCAAAACACCATGAATAGAGCAGACACAGTGAAGAGAAGATCGTGAGCATCCTGCGCGAGGCGCAGGGTGGAATGAAGGTGCGGGACGTGTGCGCACGTCATAACATCAGCGAGCAGACCTACTACGGGTGGAAGCGCAGCCGAGCGGAGCGAGAGAGCCAGCCGTAGGCTGCCCCGCAGGGGTGAGCGCCGTGAGGCGGCGCGAAGCAACTAGGGCGGGATGCAGGTCGATGAGCTGCGCCAGGCAAGGGCGCTGGCGGAGGAAAGCGGGCGGCTTAAGCGCATCGTGGCGGCCTTGACGGTGCAGATCGACATCTTGAAAGCCATCAACGCAAAAAAATGGTAAGCCCGGCCAGCAAGCGACGGGCGGCAAGATACGCCATGCAAAGCGATTTGGGCGGAATCGCGCCGGTTTGTCGTGCCTTGGAGCTTGCACGGTTGGGCTACTACCGGGTGGCGAAAGTGAGCGCGGAGGCGCGGTATCGACGAGTTCGCATCGTGCGGCTGAGCCGTGAGCATCCGCGCTACGGTTACCGCCGGATCGCGGCGTTGCTGCGACCTGAGGGCGAGCGGATCAACGTGAAGTGCGTGGCGAGGGTGCGCCGGGAGGAAGGACTGCAAGTGCGCAAACGCCAGCGGCGGATGCGCAGAGTGAGGCTTGGGCAGCAAGGGCGGCAAGCTGCGGCGCATCGCAATCATGCGTGGAACTGGGACTTTGTAAGCGACCAGGTGGAGGGCGGCAGCGCCTTTCACATCCTGACCTTGATCGACGAGCACATCCGCAGCGAAAACGGACCTGAGTTCATCGCGTATGCGATCCAGGACTGGATGCAGCATCGACACATCAAGATGAGATACATCAAGCCGGGATCACCTTGGGAGAACGCATACATCGAATCGTTCCACGACAAACGACGCGACGAATGCCTCAACCGCGAGGTGTTCGGCAGCCTGGCAGAGGCCCGTGTTGTCATCGAGCAATGGCGGCGTGAATACAATGAATACAGTCCGCACAGCTCGCTGGACTACGGCACCCGCGGCACAAGCGGCGGCACGCTGTCGCACTCCACTGCGGCCTCGTCTCGCTACGCTCAACGAGATCTTCGCTGCGTTTGACAGCTTGAGAGACCCAACCCACAGCAAGATCAACCCAAGGACGCAGGAACTACATTGATGACCTGTCCCACCTCAGGGAGCAGGCCACCCGGTCTCAAACTCCCGCCAGCTTCATCGCATAGGCAAGGGTATCAATGTCGGCCGGGGCCTTGTCCCGGCGGATGGCTTTGATGCGTGGAAAGCGCATCGCGAGGCCGCTGTTGTGGCGGTCGCTCGGCTGGATGCTGTCGAAGGCGATCTCGAGCACGATTTGCGGCTGCACGGTGCGCACTCGACCTTTCTGACTCAGCGTGGTTTGCGTGAAGTGCTCGGTCAGTTCCTCGATCTCGGCATCGGTGAGGCCGCTGTAGGCTTTGCCGATGACTTTGAGCGTGTTGCCATCGGCCTCATCGCGCACGGCAAAGGTGTAATCGCTCAGCACATGGCTGCGCTTGCCGTGACCTTGCTCGGCCTTCACGACGACGACATCGAGCGTGGCAAAAGCCTTCTTGAGCTTCAGCCACGACTTGCCGCGGCGTCCGGGCGAGTAGGTGCTGGCGGCGTCTTTGGCGATGAGACCTTCGTTTCCACGTCGGCGAGCCGCGAGGAAGGCGGCTTCGATCTCTTCGGCGTTTTCGGCCTGGCTGACGGTGATCGTTTCCAGGCCCGCAGGCATCGAAATGGACTCCAATTCGGCCCGACGGACCTCCAACGGCTGCTCGAGCAGCGAAACGCCATTTTTCCACAACACATCGAAGACGACATATTTCACGCTCACCTCGCTCGGCAGGAAAAAATCGGCCTGATCGCGTCTGCCGAGCCGTTTTTGCAGATCGAAAAAGGTGAGTTTTTTGCCCT
>JBJONJ010000511.1:0-17731 GCA_046051905.1 Verrucomicrobiota bacterium | reverse complement strand
AGGAATTCAAGGTCGTCCAGAGGGAGATGCGACATTACAGCTTCGAGACGGCATCAAGACCATCCTCGAGAATGCGGGCAAAGGGGCATTTGATTGTATCTTCATACCTGCTCATGTTAATGGCCGCAAGGGCTTGATAAGGGACGGGAATGCGAGGACCAAGTCAGAAGTCTTAGCGCATACAGCAATCTTCGCACTGGAGTGCTCGTGGAATGCCAGCTTCGATTGGCACCCCGACATTGACCCAGCTTCAGATTCTCAAAACAAGGTTTTTTCGACCGTGTATGGATCAGACTCGCACAATCTCTCCGAAATCGGACGCAGATCCACTTGGGTGAGAATGGAAGCTCCGACACTCGATGGATTGCGGATTGCGCTCATGGATGGCGACGGAGCCGTCTCGGAATACAATCCAATTGGCAGCATGCCAGGGCCGCCTGACCATCTCTGGATTGAAGAGATTGCGTTGGTGAAGACTAAGCACATTGATCCGACGACACCTCTTCGCCTAACTCTAAACCCTGGTTTGAACACCATCATCGGGGGGCGCGGCTCCGGCAAATCGACCATTTTGGAGTTGGTGAGAAAAGTAACTTATCGCTCGGACGATCTGGGAGGCGACGGCGAGACCGATCTTCGGATTCAGCACGACTCCCTTGTCGACGAAGCATTGAAGGAGCGTCCTGATGCCCAGATTCAGGTCACCTATGTGCGGCGAGGACAGAAAGCCCGTTTTATGCTCAAAGGATCTGCTTCACCATGGGTGCCTGAACTCCATTCGTCCAACGCCGCCGGCGTGTGGTCTCCATCCAATCTCCCCCATTACGAATGGCGGGGCCTTTATCCACTGAGGATTTACAGTCAAAAGGAGCTTTATGGATTTAGGAAAGGAACAGCAAAACTTTTGGCCGAGATTGATGCTGATCCGTCGATAGGTCGCGCGACTTGGCAGGATGAGTTCGACAACTTATTTAATTCAATCCTGGAGCTTTCAATCAAAGAGAGTGAGCTCAGAATAGAAAGGGATAAGCTTCCAGGATTGCAGGCGCGTCGCGAGGACCTCGCGCAGCAGCTTTCCGCGGTCGAGGCAGCTGGGCAGAAGGAGGTCTTGCAGGCATACAACCTCAGAAGAACCCAACAGGCTGAAATCATACGATGGGGTGATGTCATCCAGAAACTGGTTCGCGAGATTGATAATTTCTCAAATCATCTCTCTGTGGGCTCTCTGCGCTTGTCGCGGCTTCCTGGCTCGTTTGACGAAGCTCCAGAAGCTGCACTTGAAACAGCTGCCGAGAGTGTGAGAACCGCATTTGCAGATGCAAAAGAATCCATTGAACGAATTGGCAAAACACTCACTGAGGCAAAAGACAAATGGAATGAAGAGCGGAGAAACAGCGCTTGGCACCAAGCTATGGAGCAAGCTAGAAGAGGTTATGAGGCGCTAGCAGCACTTGTAACTCCCGAGCAGGCTGCGAATCCGGGTATTTACGAGCAGTTGGTCCAGCAGCTCGAAAGCATCGACGCCCAGTTGAACGCTTATCGGGAAGAGGAGAGGCGCTTGGAGGATACGACCCGGGCCAAGGAGCTGAAGCTCGCCGAATTGGAGCAGCACCGCGAAAATATTTCAACAATGCGTGAGCAGTTCCTGCAACGTGTTTTTGCTGATCGAAACGACATTAAGATTTCCTTGGTTCGTTTTGGCGACAAGGACGACGCAAAACGAAGATTACGAGAGGTTTTGCAGAGACTGGATTCATCCCCCGAACTAGAAGAAATGGTCGAAAAGCTATACTCGCAAATGGTCACGACGGAAAGGCTTCGCGCTTTTAAGCTGGCACTGGAAAAGGCCGCCGTGATTGCAGATAGGCACGAATCCTTTGAGGGAGTCTGGCTTGGCAAATCATTGTGTAGCCATCTCTCCAAAAGAACAACGGAAGACTGGGCAAGGCTTAAAACTTGGTTCCCGTCGGACAATCTAAAGATCAAAGTTTCGAGGGACGGAAAAACGGCTCCTACTGTGGATTTGGGACGAGCGTCTCCAGGGCAAGTTGCCACGGCCGTGCTAGCATTTCTGCTGGCTTACGGAGATCAGCCGTTGATCCTCGACCAGCCCGAGGATGATTTAGACAACGAGATGATCTTCAAAATCATTGTAAATGAGCTCCGACGAAACAAGCGCCGCCGCCAAGTCATCCTTGTTACTCATAATCCGAACTTAGTCGTGAATGCGAATGCAGACATGATTTTTCCGTTAAACTCATCGCAAGGTCCAACGCGCCTGCCCCACTGCGGGACTCTACAGCAACCAGAAGTCAGAAACTCAGTCTGTGCTGTGATGGAAGGTGGCAAAAGAGCGTTGGCGCAGCGATTCAGAAGAATGGTTTAACGAATTCAGGACCTAAGCCATGCCGTCCCAAACCACCGAAGTCGCCCTAGAAGCCTGCATTGAACGCGCTCTGACCGGTGGCATGACAGTGGCGGACGCAGTGCGCCAAGAGCCGACACAGGACCACAGCGGCAATGGCTGGAAGCGCGGGAAGCCGGGAGATTTTAACGCGGAGTTCGCGGTGGATGAGGCGATGCTGTGGCAATTCCTGGAGGACACCCAAGCGAAGGAACTGGAGAAGCTGCGTCACAAGCTGGACTGGAAGCGGCAGGTTCTTGAGCGGCTTCACCGAAAGCTGAAGAAGGACGGCATTCTTACCGTGCTGCAGAAGGGGCTCGAGGTGGATAACGCGCATCTGGAGCTGCTCTACCGTCTGCCCTACAATGATCTGAACCCGGACGTGAAGGCCCGCTTTGAGAGCAATCGCTTCTCCGTGACGCGGCAGGTGCATCACTCCCTGGCTGATCCGCTGAAGTCCGTGGACATGGTGCTATTCATCAACGGCCTAGCCCTGGCGACACTGGAACTCAAGAACCCGTGGACCGGCCAGAACGTGAATCACGCGAAAAAGCAGTATCGCGAGGATCGCGACCCGAAGGAGACGCTCTTCCACTTCCGCCGTTGCCTCGTCCACTTCGCCGTGGACCCGGATGAGGTCTGGATGACGACGAAGGTGGATGGCACGGACACTTATTTCCTCCCCTTCAATCAAGGCCGGCCGAACGGTGCCGGAAAAGGCAACCCACCAAACCCTCACGGCCCGAAGTCGGCCTATCTCTGGCAGGATGTGCTCACCCGGCAGAGTCTGTGCAACATCATCGAGCACTTCGCCAAGGTGGTCGAGGAGTCGAGGAACACCTCAACCATCCTTTACTTCCCCCGCTACCATCAACTGCAAGTCGTGCGGAAGCTCCTGCGGCTGGTTCAGAGCGAGGGCGTGGGCGGCCGCTACCTGATCCAGCACAGCGCGGGCTCCGGCAAAAGCCACAGCATCACCTGGCTGGCTCACCAGCTCATCGAACTCTACGAGAGCACTGGCCAGACGAACCTTTTCGACTCTGTGATCGTGGTCACGGATCGCCGCGTGCTGGACAAGCAGATTGATGGGAACATCAAGCAGTTTTCCGAGGTGAAGGACCTCGTCGCCCACGCCGAAAGCGCCGCGGGCCTGCGCAGCCACTTGGAGCAAGGCAAAAAGCTCATCACCAGCACCATTCAGAAATTTCCCTTTATGGTCGATGGCATCTCCAGCATGAGAGACAAGCGCTTTGCGGTGATCATCGACGAAGCGCACAGCAGCCAGTGCGGCGTCGCGGCGGACAAGCTGAACCAGGCCATCGGTGCCGCCGAGGACAAGGACGAGCCGGAAGACTGGCAGGACCTGATGCTGGAAGCCATGGGCAAACGCAAGATGGGCAAGAACGCGAGCTTCTTCGCCTTCACCGCCACGCCAAAGCCAGCCACGTTAGAGAAATTTGGCGCTCGGGGCACCAGCGGCTGCTTTCATCCGCATGACTTGTATTCGATGAAGCAGGCCATCGAGGAGGACTTTATCCTCGATGTGCTGGCGAACTACACAACCTACAAGAGCTACTACGAGGTGAGGAAGTCCATCGAGGACAATCCGCGCTTCGAGAGCTTCAAAGCCCAGAAGAAGCTCCGCACCCACGTGGAGACGCACAAGCAGACCATCGGCACCAAGGCCGCGCTGATGGTGAATCACTTCATGGACCATGTGGTGAAGCTCAATCTTCTCAAAGGTCAGGCACGCGCCATGGTGGTGACACGGAATATCGAGTGCGCCATCCGCTATTTCTTTGCTATCCGTGAGGAACTGAAGAAGGCGAATGCTGACTTCCAGCCGATCATCGCCTTCTCCGGCAGGAAGCTCGTGGATGGCATCGAGCACACCGAGGACAGTCTGAATGGCTTCCCGGAGAAGGACATCCGCGAACGTCTGTCCGGCAAATACGCCCGGACGCATCCGAACGAGAAGGTGCCTGCCTACCGCCTGCTGGTGGTGGCCAACAAGTTTCTCACCGGCTTCGACGAGCCGCTGCTGCACACGATGTATGTGGACAAGAAGCTGCAAGGCGTGCTGGCCGTGCAGACGCTGTCCCGCCTGAATCGGTGCAACCCGAGGATGGCCAAGCAGAACACTTTCATTCTAGACTTCCACAACACGGCTGCGGAAATCAAATCCGCCTTCGATCCCTTCTACACCGCCACCAGCCTGAGCGAGCCAACCGACATCAACGTCCTGCACGACCTGAAGGACGAGCTGGACAAAGCCGAGGTCTGCAACCCGAACGATATCGACCGCTTCAACGAGGCCTTCTTCAAGAAAGCGCCACCCGAACAGCTCCACCCGATCATTGACCATGGCGTGGCCCGATTTGACCTGATCGAAGACGAAGAGGACAAGATCGACTTCAAGATCAAGGCGAAGCAGTTTGTGAAGATCTACGGCCAGCTTGCCTGCATCATCCCGTTTGAGAACCTGAACTGGGAGAAGCTGCACTGGTTCCTGAAGTTCCTGATCCCCAAGCTAAAGGTGAAAGACAAAGACAAGGACGAGTTGGATGCCCTGCAGGACAGCGTGGACCTCAGCACCTACGCCCTGGAACGCGTGAACCTGAACGGGCACATCGGCCTGGATGCCTCGCCCACGGCGCTCGGCCCCCAGAACCCCAACGTGCGTGGCCATCACGGTACCGAAGAGGAGCACCAACTGCTCGACGACATCATCGCTGCCTTCAACGAACGCTGGTTCAGCGCCTGGAGCGCCACGCCCGAAGAGCAGCGGGTGAAGCTGGTGAACATCGTCGAGCGCGTGAAGCAAAGCGCCGACTACGAGAAGCAAGTCGTCAACAATCCCGACGAACAGAATCGCTGCCTCGCCCTCGAAGCCCTCATCAACCAAGCCGTACTGGCCCAACGGAAGACCGACATAGATCTTTACACTCTCAGGCAGGATGAGGCCTTCAAGCAGGCGTTCAACGGGACCATCATGCGCATCCTGGCAGCCCAGCAGGCCAAGAAAGCCGCGTAACGGCGGACAGAAGCGCCCGCGCGCCCTTCTGACACCTCACCACTCAGAGTCTCCCTTTTGCGGTCTTTGCGATCTCCCCATCTGCATCGATGAACGAAGCCCTGCGGGCAGGTCGCGCGGTAAACGGCTTGGGCAAGAAGCGGGCGAAAGCCCGAACCACGAAGGGCGTATCGCTGCCCCCTGGCCTGGATGAAACTTGGGGCTTGCTGATAGCGTTGACCTAGGCTCATGAAATTCGCCCCGTTGCTCTCCGCTGTCTCGTTTGTCGCCACCACCGTCTCGCTCGTCGCGGGGGATTGGAACCAGTGGCGGGGGCCGGAGAGGAACGGCGTGTCGCAGGACACCACGCCGATCGCGGACGCCTTCCCGGCGGAAGGCTTGAAAAAGGTGTGGGAGAGCGAGTTCGTGCCGAGCAATGAATACGGCGGCCATGCCAGCCCGGTGGTGAGTGGCGAGCGGGTCTTCCTGAGCGTGGTGTGGCATGAACGCGTGGCCTCGGAGACGCGGGAGATTGATTCGGAGGTGATGCAGACGCTGAACTTCCGTGGCACCACGCCAGAGCTGGAGAAGAAGCTGGAAGAGACGCGGATGAATGCGCCGAAGCTGCGAGGAGAGAAATTCGACGAGTGGGCAAATCAATGGGTGAAGGACAACCTCAACGAGAAGGAGCAGATCAACATTGGCTCGTGGGTGGTGAGCCGTTTCAAGGCGGGGAAGAATGCCATCGGCCTCGAATGGCTGAAAAAAATGTCCGACCGGCAGGGCAAGCCCTTCGCGAGCGCGGCGGAGTTCACCAAGTGGCTCGATGACGAGGGCTTTCCTGCGGACGTGAAGGAGAAGATGATCGCCGCGGTGCCGAACACCGTGAAAGTGGCGCAGGATGTGATCCTCTGTCTCGATCTGGCGAGCGGCAAGCAGGTGTGGAAATACGCCAAGCCGGGCAAGCCGAGCGGTCGCAACTCCTCCAGCACCTGCGCGGTGGTGGATGGCAAGGTCTATGCGGCACTGAGCACCGAGCTGGTGTGCGTCGAGGAGAAGGACGGCAAGCTCCTATGGTCCACGCCGCTCGGCATGAGCGGCCCCGCGGCCTCGCCGCTGATCATGGGAGAGCATGTTTACATGGCCGCCGGCATGGCGAAGGCCTTTTCGAAGGCCGACGGCAAGCTGGTGTGGGAGCAGAAGCAGGCGAAGGGCAACACCGCGAGCCCGACCTGGTGGCAGCCCGCCAACGGCAAGCCGCAGGTGGTCATCAATGGCAACAACGCGCTCTACGGCCTAAATCCCGAGAACGGTGAGCTGCTGTGGACGGCGGAAGGCGGAAGCCAGAGCACGCCGGTGGCCAGCGGCGACTGGTTGGTGCTCTACAGCGGCACAGAAGGCGTGGGCCTGCGAGCCTATCAAATGCAGGCCGATGGCAAGCCGAAGGCCGCGTGGTCGAAATTCTGGATGACGCGTCGCTACACCGGCAGCCCGATCATTCACGAGGGCAATGTGTACCTCTGCTGCGGCGAGAAACACCAGTGCATCGACCTCGCGACCGGCACCGAGAAGTGGGTGGTGAACGAGGTGAGCAGCACCATCACCTCCCCGCTGCTCGCCGATGGCAAACTGCTCGTCTATGAGAACAACGGCACCCACGTCCGCATGGTGAAGGCCACCAACAGCGCCTACGAACAGCTCGGCCGCGCAAAGACCGATGCGCTCGGATGCTCCTCGCCCGCCATCGCGAACGGCAAGCTTATCGTGCGCCAGAAGGACAAGCTGGTGTGCTTTGATCTGCGCCCGGCGAAGTGAGCGGAGGGCGGGATTGCATTCCCGCCGAAGACAAGGGCCGGAATGCAATCCGGCCTCCCGTTTACTGGATCAACCCCAGCGTCTTCTTCTCAGTCGCACTGCGAAACGCGGTATCAACGATTTGCTGGCCGATGCGGGAGATGTCGAGGCGGAGGGGGCCGATGAGCGGGGCGCCGGTCTTGAGGTGGTGGATGACGTGCTCGATGGGATTGCGATTCGGCGCGGTGATGGCATCGACAGGCACGTCGTAGCCCTCGGGTCGCTGGCGGGACTGCACGCGAATGGTCTTGTCGTAATCGTAGCATGAGATCGTGCCATCAGTGCCTTTGAGCACGAAACCGCACTTTGGCTGCGGTTGATGTGTCCACGGATCGGTGAAGGTGCCCCAGCGGGTCTCCGTCTTGCTCAAACCACAGCTATAACGGATGGCGGTGATGCTGTGCTCATCGACTTCGAGGCCCGGTGTGGTGCTCCAGGTGCAGGTGACCTCCAGCGGCACCTTGCCGCCGAGGTGCCAGGTGCCGAGCGTGGTGCCGTAGCCCATGTAATCGAGCAGCGATCCCCCGCCCTGCGCGGCACTGTAAAACCAGCTCGCGGCTTTTTCGGCGGCCGTGGGCTCGTTTTCGATCTTGTCGGCACCGTGGTAGAGCGGGCCGCGATTGCCGCCGTGGTGATGAAACTCGGTCACCTCGCCGATGAGACCTTCGAGGATGAGGCGATGCGCCGTCTGCTGCCCGGCATCCCACACGAGCGGCCAGTTCACCGTGAGCAGTTTGCCGTGCGGCTTCATCGCGGCGATCATCGCATCCGCCTCCGCCAGCGAGCCGGCAAAGGGTTTTTCCATGATGATGTGCGTGCCGAAGGGCGCGACCTTCTCCACCCACTCGCCGTGCTTCGAGGCCGCAGGGCAAAGGATGACGATGTCCGGCTTCGTCTGCTCCAGGCAGGCGCGGTGATCGGTGAAGACCTGCTCTGCGGAGAGGCCAAAGTTCTTCGCGGCACTCTGCATGCGTTCCGGTTGCTCATCGCAGATGGCCACGATCTCGGCATTCGGATGCTCAAAGGTCTGCCGCAGCAGGTCGCCCATGTGAAAGTGGTCGAAATTGATGCCGGCGATGCGCCATTTGGGGCTGGTGGTGCTCATGGTGTGGTGATCGAAGCGTGCGCCGCGATGGATGCCAAGCCGAATCTTGATGTAGGCCACCTCTTCGAGGTGGCAAAGGCCAGTTCACAGGCCTGGCCCACAGGCTGCCCGCCTTGGCAAGAATCCCTCTCGCAAGCCGTAAATCCTTCGCGTGAAACTTGGAGCCATCAGCTTTCTCTCCCTCAGCCTCGCCACGGGCATGACTCGTGGCGCGGGAGCGGTGTCGGCGGAGCAGACGGCCTTCTTTGAGAAGAACATCCGGCCGATCCTCATCAATCGCTGCTACGAATGCCATTCCGTGGAGAAGGGCAAGGCGAAGGGCAGTCTCACGCTCGACTCCCGCGAGGCGATTTTGAAGGGTGGCGACAGCGGCCCGGCTCTCGTGGCCGGCCAACCGGAAAAGAGCCTCATCATCGAATCCGTTCGCTACCAGAATCAGGACATGCAGATGCCGCCGAAAGGTGCCCTGCCCTCGCAAGAGGTGAAGCTGCTCGAAGAATGGGTGAAGATGGGCGCTCCCGATCCACGTGAGGTGGTGGCCGCGAGGGGAGCTCACGGTGGTCCGCGCACGATCAACATCGCCGAAGGCACCAAGCACTGGGCCTTTGCCCCGATCTCGAAGCCCACCGTGCCCAAGCAAGCCGCGGGTGATCATCCCATCGATGCCTTCATCACGGCCAAGCTGGCCGAAAAAGGCCTCAAGCTCTCGCCAGAGGCCGATGCGCACACTTTGATCCGCCGCATCACCTTTGACCTCACCGGCCTGCCGCCCACGCCGCAGGAGGTGGAGGGCTTTGTCACCGAGCATCGCGAACATCCCAAAGCCGCGCTGAACAAGCTCATCGACCGTTTGCTGGCCTCGCATGCCTACGGCGAAAAGTGGGGCCGCCACTGGCTGGATGTGGCGCGTTACTCCGACTCGAACGGCCTCGATGAAAACATCGCGCTGGGCACCGCGTGGCGTTACCGCGACTACGTGGTGAAGGCGTTTAATGATGACCTGCCCTTCGACCAGTTCCTCATCGAGCAGCTTGCTGGCGATCTCTTGAAGTCGAATGACCTCGCCACCCGCCAGCGCCGCATCACCGCCACCGGTTTCCTCAATCTCGGTGCCAAAGTGCTCGCCGAGCCGGACAAGGACAAGCTGCGCATGGATGTGATCGACGAGCAGATCGATGTCATGGGCCGCGCCTTCATGGGCATGACGCTCGGCTGCGCCCGCTGCCACGAGCACAAATTCGACCCCATCCCGCACGAGGATTACTACGCCCTCGCCGCCATCTTCAAGAGCACCGAGAGCTTCAGCAGCGACCGCATCGGCGCCCTCAGCACCGCCTTCGAGGCACCGATGGGCGACTTTGAGGCCTTTGCGAATGTGAAGGCCGCCGAGTGCGTGCTCGACGAGCAAAAGTCCGCCATCGCCAAGCTTGAAGCGGAAGCCACAAAGAAGCTCAAAGACGAGATTCGCTCGCAAGCGGTCGCTTATCTCATGAATGCGGCCACACTGCCTGCTGCGCCCACCTTGAGCCAGGCACGCCCCATCGCCGAAAAAGCCGGCCTGCGCCCTCACATCCTGCAGAACTGCCGCGTGTGGCTCGCCGCGAATGAGATCCATCCATTCTTCAAACCCTGGCAGGAGGCCCTGCGCACGCGTGGCGGCGTCTCGCATCTGCGGGAGTATTACACGCTCATGTTCAAGCAGGCCTCCGCGTTGAAAGACTCCAAGGCCGAGAAGGGTAGCAATTCCCTCCTGCATCAGGCCAAGGCCACGCTCGAAGATCCGAAAGGCTTCCTCGCCCTGCCACCGGAACCCATCATCCTCTATCCGAAGGCCGTGGCGGACAAGATTCGCTCGATGATGGACACCATGATGAGCACGCAGAGCAATCTGCCGGACCTGCCCACCGCGCTGGCCGTCACGGACTCGCCCAAGATTCTCAAGGAACTGCCCGTGCACATCCGCGGCAGCCATCTCTCACTCGGCAAACCGGTGCCACGTGGGTTTTTGCAGGTCGTGCAGGCCTCGCTGAAGAAAGAGACACCCGCCTTCAAGCCCGATCAAAGCGGCCGCCTCGAGCTCGCCCGCTGGCTGGCCAGCGCCGAGCATCCGCTCACCTCCCGCGTCACGGTGAACCGCATCTGGACCTGGCACTTCAATCAAGGCATCGTCTCCTCCGTCGATAACTTTGGCCTGTTGGGACAAAAGCCCACGCATCCCGAACTGCTCGACTACCTCGCCCGCTGGTTCACCGATCATGGCTGGAGCATCAAAGCCCTCCACCGTCTCATCTTGACCTCCAAGACCTACCTGCAAAGCAGCGAGGCCCCTCAAATCGCCGAGGCAGACCCGGAGAACCAGCTCCTGTGGCATTTCCCCATTCGCCGTCTCGAGGCCGAAGAGATTCGCGATGCCTTGCTGCACGTCGCCGGCACGCTCGACACTGCCACGGGCGGCAAAACGATCCCACGCCGCAACCGCGAGTTCGTCTTCAACCACACCTCGAAGGACTTCACCACCTACGGCAGCACCCGCCGCGCCCTCTACCTGCCGGTGATTCGCAACAACCTCTACGACCTCTTTCAGCAGTTCGACTACCCCGATCCCGCCACCTCCACCGGCCGTCGAGAAAGCAGTGTCGTGTCCCCGCAGGCCCTGCTGCTCATGAACAGCGATCTCTCGCAAACCGCCGCCGAGGCCTTGGCGAAGCGTTTGCTCGCCCAGCCCGACCTTGAGGCCCGCATTCGTGCTGCCTGCGGCCTCGCCTACGCCCGCGAAACCACCGAGGCCGACCTCCGCCGCTGCCGCGACTTCCTCACCGCCGCCGACGCCACGCTCGCCTCCACCGAGGCCGATCCTGCCAAGCGTGAGCAGGCCGCCTGGACACTCCTCGCGCAGACCTTGCTCATGAGCAGCGAGTTCATCTACCTGCGGTAAGTGGAAAAACAGCCGCGAAAGACCCGCACGGCACTTTTCAGTTCCCAAGTCGCCCTTTTCAGGCCGTAATCGTGGCATGAACCGAGCCACCATCTTCCTGTTCCTGCTCATTGGAAACCTTCACGCCGCGGAGAACCGCGATGCGATTTTCCAAAAGAGCATCGAGGCCATGTTTCCCAAGCTCGTCGAGATCCGCCGGGACATTCACATGCACCCCGAGCTCTCCAACGAGGAAGCGCGCACGTCGAAACTCGTGGCAGCCCACCTCAAATCACTCGGCCTCACCGACATCAAAACCGGCGTCGCCAAGCACGGCATCGTCGCCATCCTCCAGGGCGCACACGACGGCCCCTGCGTCGCCGTCCGGGCGGACATGGACGCCCTTCCCATCAAAGAACTGCGCAGCACCACTTATCGATCCCAGGTGCCCGGCGTGATGCACGCCTGCGGTCACGACGTGCACACCACCTGCGCCATGGGTGTCGCCGAGCTCCTCGCCAAGCATCGCGACCTCGTCCACGGCAGCGTCAAATTCATCTTCCAACCCGCCGAAGAAGCCATGCCCGCCACCTTCAAGGGCGATTGGGGCGCCAAGCTCATGGTCGCCGAAGGCGTGATGGAGAATCCCAAGCCCGCCGCCATCTTCGGCCTGCACACCACGGCCGTCGTGCAGCCCGCTGGCATCACCGATGACGGCGTCCACTACCTCAAAGCCGGCCAGATCGGCTACACACCCGGCATCGACAATGCCAACAGCGACCGCTTTCACATCGTCATCAAAGGGAAAATGGCCCACGGCTCCACTCCACACAAAGGCGTCGATGCCATCGCCGTCGCCTCCGAGGCAATCATGGCCCTGCAGATGATCAAAAGCCGTCAAACCAACACCCGCCAGCCCCTCGTCATCAGCATCGGCACCATCCACGGCGGCGACCGCGAAAACATCATCGCCGAAAAAGTCGAGCTCGGCGGCACCGTCCGCACCTACGACGCCGAATTTCGCGATGGCATCATCGAGCAGATGCACCGCATCCTCAAAGGCATCACCGAAGCCCACGGCGCGAGCTACGAGATGGAATACCGCAAAACCTACCCCAGCATCCAGAACAACCTCGACCTCGTCGCCGCCACCCTTCCCTCCTTCAAACGCGTCTGCGGCGAGAACAACGTCATCGAGCTCATCCCCGGCATGGGTGGCGAGGACTTCAGCTACTTCGCGCAGGTCGTCCCCGGCTTCTACTTCCGCCTCGGCGTGGCCAACGAAGAGAAAGGCATCATCCACGGTGGCCACACGCCCATGTATGATTGCGATGAGGAATCCCTCAAAACCGGCGTCGCCGCCATGGCCGCCGCCATCTGCGACTTCCTCGACAAGACATCAAAAAAGTAGGCGTAAAAAACCCGACATCACGCTAGGTGATGCCGGGTTCAGTTCATCATTGAGGATCAGATCGCCTCCTTGGGCTTGTCCCCGGCTGGCTTGTCTCCTTCCGGCTTGGCCTCGGGTTTCGGTTCTTCCACGGGCGGACGACGGAAGCCGCCTTCGCTGCCTCCAGAGGGAGGACCGCCCTCGCCACCCGGGCGACGGAATCCACCTGCCCCCCCCTGCCCAGGCTGGCCACCAGATCCTCCCGGACCGCCGCGACCCATCATTTCGCGGAGCCGATTCATAGCGCTGACATATTCCTCCTCGGAAACACTGCCGTTGCCGTCAGCGTCCATGCGCTTAAAAGACTCCTTGGGATCGCCAAACATGCCACCACGACCACCACCGGGGCCGCCTTGACCGCCAAACCCGGGGCGACCTCCCTCAGGCCCACCCGGGGGACCTCCAGGGCCGCCAAATCCGGGGCGCCCCCCCTCAGGACCGCCAGGTGGCGGATTCCCTGTCGGAGCCCCACCTTCAGGAGAACCAGGCGGGCGGCGAGAACCGCCCTCACCTTCTCCACCTGGTCGTGCACCGCCCTCACCACCCGGACGGCGCATGCCACCATCGCGCATGCGCTGGGTGATCTGGCCAAACTCGGCTTGATCAATGAATCCATCACCATTGCCATCGGCACGGCTGAAACGTTCGTCGGTCTCTTTGCGGGACATGCCGGCGAATTCTTCTTTGCTGATTTTGCCGTCGCCGTCGGAATCGGCGCGTTTCATAAACTCCGCGAGCCTGCCCGCGCCATCGCCGCCGGGAGGAGGCCCCTTGGGTTGTCCGCCCTCCTGGGCGCGTGCAATACATACAGTCAGGCTGATGAAGCCCAGACCAACAATGAATGAGGCGTGCTTTTTCATAAGTGGGATGATACGTTCGAGGATTGAACTTGGCGGAGATCAGAACCCTTGGTTGCCCGATTGGTTTCATGGCAAATCATTGGATTTGCCGCTCGTGCAGGTAGAAAGCTCGAAAAAAAACCTGCCAGCTGGCAAGCTGGCAGGTTCTGAAACAAGCGATTTCGAACGCTCCTGAACGAACTACGATTTGGCCACTGGAGCAGCCGCGGCGGGCTGGGGCGTGCTCTTCGCCGGTGCGTAGTAGTAACTTGCGTAGTTGTAATAGGTGTACTCTTTGAGGTTCGAACTGGAGCGGTTCAAAATAACCCCCCCCACGTTAACCTGACGCTCATAGAGAAGGTCGAGGGCCTTGCCGGTGAGGCGGGCCATGGTGGAGGACATGCGGACGATGAAGAGCACTGTGTCGAGTTTGGGCGCAAAGCTGGCCGTGTCGTCAGCCACAAGCACCGGGGCACTATCGAAAATCACATAATCATACTCATCACCCATCTCTTTGAGCATTTCCTCTGCTGTCTTCGAGAGGAGCATTTCAGATGTTTGGTCGAAAACATCGCCACGGGCAAGAAGATCCAGATTTCGGATACTGGTCTCCTGCACGGCATCACGCCAGTGAAGCTTGCCGCGAAGCGCTTCGCTCAAACCAGGGGTGGCAGGGAGCTTGAAGAGCTCGCTCACGCCGCCACGACGAAGGTCGCAATCAGCGAGAAGAACACGTGCTCCCGCAAGCGCCATCGTCACAGCGAGATTCGAAGTGACGGTGGTCTTGCCTTCATTTGGCACCGCGGAGGTGCAAAGAATCGTCTTGGGTGCCTTGCCATTCCAATTCTTAAAAAGGATTGATGAACGAATCGTTCGGAATGCCTCCGCGTAAAGGTGGCGGTCATCGTTAGGTCGAAGCAGGGCCACATCGCCTCGTTGCCGCTGCTCGGGAATTTGCCCAAGCACAGCCTCGCCGGGAAACAGGGCCTGGAACTCGCTGAACGAATTCATGCGGTCATCCAAACGGTCGAACAGCAGCAGGATGATGACCCCCGCACCGAGCCCCACAATCAGGCCGATGATGATCGGCATCTTCCAGTCTTCGGTGTGCTCTGAGGCGGTGGTGGCGCGTTCCTGAACAGCGACATAATCACTCTGCGTGTTGAACATGTTCTGGAAGTTCTCCGCCCGCTCAAACATCTTCTGGTAGGCCTCTTTTGCCACCATGGCGTCGTTCTCGAGCTTCTTGTGCTCGGCAAGCTTGGCACCAAGATCCAGCGCCTCCTTTTCACGCTCGATGATCTGCTTGTCCAAAACCAGCACCATGCGATTGATAGCTTCACGTTGTGAAATCATCTCCTGTTGAATCTGGGTTTCAAACCGATTGAGCAGCGCTTCCTGTCCCCGGATCTCCTGTGCTATCTCAAGAACCTGGGGATGACTCTCCTTAAAGGTCTCAAGCAGCGTCTCTTTCTTGGTGGTCAGCAGGGTAATCTGCCCTTTGGTACGAAGATAATCCTGCTCGGCGAGAGTTAGCCCTTTATTGCCGCTTGAACCTGCGGATTCACCCGCGCCCTGGGGGCCTTCACCGTTGTTTTTACCTCCAGTTGCACCAGATACCCCGTTACCAGATGCGGCACTGGCAAGACGCTCGCGTTGTTGCATGGCGGCATTAACGTTCTGAACCGCCATGTCGATTTCCGCGAGAGCGGTCCGCTGGGTTTCACGCTGCGCTTTCAACTGGGTCAGAAAATAAGCAGCCTCGTTCTGGCCGTTTGTGATGGTCAGGATATTGTTGGCTGAGCAAAAACGCTGCAAGAGGTCGGATTTCTCCTCCATGATCTTCTGCTTCTGCACCACTTCCTGAAGGAAAGTGTTAAGCACCTTACCCTGAGCCTGCTCGCGGATGCTATGGCGGAAAGCAACAAACTCATCCAGCAGAGAATTCAGAAAAATCTGAGTGTGCTTGGGCTCAGAGCCAGTTGCAAGAATGTTAAAGATCGCTGATCCCTTCGTCTGTGCCACCCTGATGTCCACATCCGAGTCTTTGAGATCAGGATGAAGGGCATGAACACGCTCTCGAGCCTTGCGAATCATCTCTGCGCTTTCAATAGTTTCAATAATGGTGCCGTAAAAATCTTGGAGCTGCTCCTGCCATTGCATGTCGCCGTTAGCAATCATACGACCTCCCGCGACCAGTTTTGCCAGCGAACGGAAAATCTGAGGTTTACCTGTGATGGTAAGAGCCTGCATACACACGCCAATGCTTGCGGTGAGCAACAGGAACCACCAGCGGCGGCGGAGTA
Source organism: Verrucomicrobiota bacterium (assembly GCA_046051905.1). GTDB lineage: Bacteria > Verrucomicrobiota > Verrucomicrobiia > Verrucomicrobiales > Verrucomicrobiaceae > Prosthecobacter. Next base: position 1,846 of record JBJONJ010000511.1, on the reverse strand, counting down.
GAATCTTGTAGCGCTGAAACTTCGCAGAAGCCTCGTGAATGCGATTTAAAGTGCTCGACTGCACTTGTCCGCCGGGAAGTGTAAGATTTTGTTCCATGGTTTGAGTGGGCGGAGGTTTATGTCTGTTTAAACCTGCTTCAGTCGTGCAGCGCAGATGTCAAGTGAATCGGAGCCTCCATTCCAAGGCTCTCGCAGACTTGGGAACAACTTTTTGTTCATCTCGAAGAATTAGAAGTTGACCGTCTTTTCCGGGATGATGACCACATCATTCTTCCGGAGATAAATATCTTTTTGCATCTGACCTTTGACCATGATGCTTGTGACATCGACCAAGATGGTTTTTTCACCGCTGGGCGTTGTGCGGACAATTTTAACATGCTCTTTATCTGCAAACTGGGCAAATCCACCAGCGCGGAGAATGGCCTGGCTTATGGTGACATCCTCTGTCGCAGGCAGATCGTATTTGCCTTGCTTCAAAACGAAGCCAAACACGGTGTAAATTTCGAGCTCTGTGCTGTAAATGTCACGTCCTTCCGGAACCTGATCGATTGCTATCACTACCGTTGCGCTAATGAAAAAGCTTTTTTCAAGATCCCGCTTAATGCTGTAGGCTAGTTCTTGGCAAGTCCGTCCAGCAGCACGAACAAGGCCTATGTAGGGAACTTGCACCTCCCCGGTCACGGCGACTTTTTGCTGCACCGCGTCTTTACGGTCCTCAAGAATACGAATACTAACCACATAACCGGGCTGGATGGTTTTTGAGTTGTCCAAGACGTCCATCGACGTCAGAACGGCCGCTCCCGTAATCGTGCCATTGGAACTGCCGCTCGAAGCAGAACTGGACGAAACCGATTGAGGTGGGGAAGATGGCACCCGGAAACCGGGGTCTTGAGCGTGAGCGGCTGTAAAGAAACTTGCGGCAAAGATCAAGAGGGTAGAGCGTGCTTTCATGACAATAATAAAACAGTTTGAATGAAGGGGGTAAGCCCATCTATTTGGGACACTTCTGCCCCAGACTTCAACAGACAAAACTTTAGAGAAGCCGTTAGAAATTGTAGTTCAATCCCAGAATCACACGATGCTGCTGGAAGTCGAAGCTGCTGTTGTAGGCGTTGGTGAGGAAATATCGGTAACCGAAATTCAAGCTAGCCTTCTGAGTGAGTGCGGTTGTAAAGTCCAGATTGAAAGCATGCTGGTCGAAATCTCCCGTTGGTGACTCAGAATCAGTGCGCCCGAAGTGATAGCCAACACCCATGCGGATTTTAGATGTGATTTGATGGTTGTAGTAGGTGTCGAAACCATACTGGATAAGATCTGTCTGGTTGATTGGACTCGAAGGACGAGCATCTTCAAAGAATCCTGTGAGCGACAAGCGCCCGCCCTTCGAAGTGATGATGGACATGCCATAATTGATGAAGTTGGCCGTGATGAAGTTGGATGTCAGATTCAAAGCCGATTCATGTCCGAGTGAAAGCACGTGGCTCAAGCGATTGTTGATCTGATTGCTAATGCTGAAATTGAGGTAGTAGTCAGACAAATCGTTGAAATCCCCGGTGCCAAGGGGTGGGGGAACGCTGGGCTTCTCAAAATCGAATTGCTGGATGCCGGCTGACACCCGTAAGAATGTTGTCGAGCCAAGCTGGGTGCGGAAGAACATCCCTAAATTGCCCATTATAGCATCGTTTAGCACCGGCTGCTCGTAGTCGAGTAAGCTTACCCCTCCCTCAAGTCCCATAGCCCAAGTCCCTTGAGGGCTGTATGTCAATACGGTTTGAATCGAATCAATTTGACGATTGAATTGATTGTAACGTTTCTCCATCGCTGTGGAGATCGAGTTGTTGTAGTT